>JAAYTP010000139.1 GCA_012518025.1 Clostridiaceae bacterium | reverse complement strand
TGATGTAATATTCTCAAGTATTACAGAGAACTGGTACGAAATAAATGATTCCGTGAGCCAGGAAGCAAAAAACCTGGTAGGCGGCATCGATCTGGATGGAATTACAAATATTGCAGGGGACACAGTGGAAAGCTTTTTGGAGTCTCTGAGGGAGTACATGGTCACAAAGCTCACGTCATTTTGTGAAAGCATCAGGGATAAAGGGAGTCAATTCATAGCCGAATGCAGAAAGGAGATACAGGACAGGATCTATTCACTTATATTTCAGTCGAATGCCTATAAGATTCTCAAGGATAAGGTGAAAGGCTTTGCGAAGGATACCATAGAGAAGGGGTTTGATGCAGTTTCGGACAAGGTTTACGGAGTCCTGGGATCATCAGGGGGCAAGTCCAGTGGCGCCAACAATGTGCTGGGTCGATTGATCATGATGGACTATACGGATTATCTCAGGCTTATGCTGCTCACAGTGACCCCGGAGCAAAAAGCATTGAGATGCTCCGATCTGATTCAGCTGAATATGTATACCGCTTTGCCGGACAGCTCCCAAATCATCAGCAATTATCATACTGCTCTCTATGTTAAAGCCTGGATAGATATCGATCTTTGGGTCATCCCCGAAGAATTCTATAAAAATGGTAAGGAGGGGATGATTGTTGTTGAATGGGCTCAGGGATACTGACCAGGTATATGACAGAAGTAACAAGACCCATATTCCGGTGATAAACCGCAGGGGCAGTGCCACCGTTGAGGCTGCAGTGGTGCTTCCCATATTCATGATCGCCCTTTTTTCCCTGGCCTACGTTTTAAGGATCTTCATGGCCTACAATGTTATGCAATCGTCGTTACAGATCGTGGCCAGGAGCCTTTCAAACGCCAGCTACTATTATCATGTCTCAGGTCTTAAGGACTATTCTGAAAGACTTGACGAGTTGGGAGAGAGCGCCGCTGATGAACTGAATAGCCAGGCAGATACAATCATTGGTGCAGTGGATTCCTTCAGCAGCCTTATTTCCAATATCAATGATCCGGATCCATCGGTGGATATGGAAACCAGAATTAAGAGTATAGGCTCTCTGGGGAAGGAACTTGCAGGTGACACCAGGGATTTAATTGAACTGGTAAAAGGGATAATTGAGGATCCGAAACAGGAGCTAAAGCTATTATTGACGGTTTTCGCACAAAAGGCGTCCTATGCTGTCAGGAAGGAAATGGTCTGTCTGATATCTGAACTGATGCTGGAAGAGGAATTGGAAAAAAGGGCGGCAACAGGTATGGATGTAAAGAGTGTTTTGGGTATTGAGGATATAAGCTTTGGCCAGACACAGATTTTCGGCGATAATGAATCCCTGGAATTTATAATCACCTATAACATCAACCCGCCTGTTCCCTTCGGTCTGGTTCCGAAACTTACCCTCAGTAACCGGGTCAAGGTGATCGGATGGACATCGGGCAGGGGACCTTCAGTTCGTAAAGAGGAAGAAGAAAAGGAAGAAAAAAACGGAGACAGTATATGGATTCAGATGGATAACGACAATAGGTACTGGGACAGAGGACTAACCATTGAGGACACCGAGGTGGAACGGCTTGAGGATGAAGCTAAAAGAATGAATATGAAGTTTAAGGCCACCTCAAAGACATATCCCGTTGTGGATGCATTCATATATGACGAGGAAACTGTAAGGATGTATGATGTTTTTACCCTGAATCCCTTCATGAAGACCTATCAGTCACAGCCCAGCCGTATAAAATCCGAGATCAAGAAGCATGGCAAAAGACTCATGGAATTTGATTTACAGAATCGCCCGGAGGTGTGGAATGCACCCAACAAAGAGAGGTTTGTGATACTTATCCTGCCTGAAAACGCAAGGGAAGCCATACCCAATATTGAAGAGTATATCAATTCCGCAACCGCTGAGCTTAAGAGGATTGGGATTTCTGAGGTAAGGGTACGGTACGATTACGGAACGTATACAAAGCCGGAGGAAGATGTGGAAAGGTCGGAGAAGGAAGCAGCATGAGCAGGTCGTGGATTATGGAAAGAAAGGTTTGGTGATTCTTATGGAAGAGAAAAGCAGGGGTTACATACAGGATTTTAAAACCGTATCCAACCGAAGCATGATGCGCTTTATCTTTGAGGACGGTAGCAAGCTTATCGGGTATCAGATAGAGATGCTGAAGAACAACCAGATACCATTTCTCATGAGATCGGAGATTATAAGGGTGGATCAGGAAATCAGGATTTCATATGACATTACATCCATGATCCCGCTTAAGAAGATATTGGAACGTAAGGAGATAGGAAGGAAGGAATTCTTCCAATATCTGCGCCAGATCACAGGCGCCTTTGATCAGTTGGAAAACCATCTGCTTGATCATGGCGGGCTTATGCTTAACAGCAGCATGATCTATGGATCTCCCGCAGACGACAGGATCTTTTTTACATATCTTCCACTGGTGGACATGGAGCAGGATATAAATGAGTCCTTAAGACAGTTTATTACCAATCTGATCATCAGGGAGATGAAGTTCAAAAATGAGGATGCTGATAATTACATCCAACGCCTGATTGAGGCATTGAAGGCGCCCGACTTCAGTCTGGAAAAGCTGAAATCATGGCTGGAAACCTTTTCGCTATGTCAGAATGGGACACCGGACAAATCATATTCCAAGCCTTTAAGTGAGCCTGCTACCCCCATTCTTCAGGAATGTGTAAGGCTAGAAACAACCACAGTGCCTGCTCAACCGAGAAAGTCTGAAAACAGAAATACACATATAACAACCATAACCGAAAAGAAGAAGGTATATCCAGTAAGTTCATGGCTGACTCTTGGATCCGCGATTACTGCAATCCTTGCTCTTTTTGCTGTCATGGTGATGAAGGGATCCTTTGAGCCCGGAAATCCTGACACACTGACTACCATTATCGGACTGGTTTTGATCAGCGGGGCAGTTCTCTGGCTTATCTGCTCAAAGGTATTTACTCAGGAGAAAAAAGTTGAAAAGGTAATGGGAAAAAAGGTACGAGAGCCCATGAACGAGGTCAGTCCACAGGTCAGTACGGACATCCGGGAGCATACGACCCAAAAGCATATGTCACAAAAGGTGGCATATGTCAACAAGTCCATACTGATGCCAGCAGCTGAACATGGACAGCATCAGGGAAGGCACAGTTCCCATTCAGAGGCAGCGATAGCGTCCGATCGCACTGTTCTTCTTGCCCGGAAGGGAAGTACCATGCCTTCAATTAAGAGGCTGGATGATGGGGAGACTGTTGTGATAAGGCAGTGGCCGTTCCGCATCGGCAGAATGGCAGAACAGGTGGATTTCTATATAAAAAATCCTGCCATAGGCAGGATCCATGTTGAACTTACAAAGGGATCCGATGGATACTGCATTACCGACATGAACACCCGCAATGGAACCTATATCAATGGGGTACGGATTGAGCCCAACAGGGAACAACCCATTAATGATGGTGACAGATTCATGCTGGCCAATGAGGAGTTCCAATTTTTTGAATAAAGGTGTATGATGGATATGCCTTGTTTAAGGTCTGTAATGAAACCATTCATTGTGCTGTACCTGCGGGAGGTTGTTTCAATTGGGGATTATTGATATACATGCTCATGCTTTTCCTGAACCCATTGCAAGGAAAGCGGTTGAACATATAGGAACTCATTATGGAATCAAAATGGCCGGAAAAGGGCTTTTGAGCGACCTCAGAGACAGCGCGGAAAGGTTCGGCGTGGATTATGTTGTATTCCACTCCACAGCCACGAAACCCACCCAGGTAACCAGTGTCAATGATTGGATAATCAAAAACAGCGGCGGCATGATGATAGGCTTTGGCACAATCCATCCCGATTTTGAAGATCCCGAAAGCGAGATTGACCGGCTGATCAGGGCTGGCCTGAAAGGGATCAAGCTCCACCCAGATTTTCAGGGGTTTGACGCCGACAGTCCCAAGATGGACAGAATCTACAGGTGCATAGGCTCCAGAATTCCGGTACTCATGCATGCGGGGGATGAAAAACTGGATCATGCATCTCCTGAGAGGATTTCCAATGTCATAGAAAGATTTCCCGAACTCAGGCTCATTGCCGCTCATCTGGGCGGACACCAGAAATGGAAGGAAGCCGAGCAATTCCTTTTTGGAAAGAATCTGTGGCTTGACACTTCAAGCGCCATCGCATTCATGGAACCTCAACAAGCGGTGGAGATCATCCGTAAACACGGCGTTGAAAGGGTTGTTTTTGGAACCGATTATCCCATTACTTATCATGACAGGGAACTTGCCATCTTTAACCAGCTTAATCTTAATCAACAGGAGAAAGAAGCTATTCTCTGGCAAAACGCGGCAAGGCTCTTGAATCTTTAGCTGAACCCGTTTTGGATTCATGAAGTTGCGAAGGCTTGTTCGGTTTGTATATAATAGACTGCAGGTTCTTAAGACCACGATGTAATACTGGTATTGGACGGAGAAAGAACATGACCGACACTGTGAGGTATGAGCTGAAATTCTATATACCGCCCTCGAATGCAGCCATACTCGAAAAAAAACTTCAGTACATGCTTTCATATGATGAGAATGGCATCGATGGTGTTTACAATGTGAAATCCCTCTATTTCGATGATTTCTACGATCAGGCACTGCTTGGTAAACTGGACGGAGCATATAAGCTTCCCAAATTTCGCATCCGCATTTATAATGATAACCTCAATTTTAAGAAGCTTGAGCGAAAGCATAAACGTGGAGATATTGTATCCAAGAAAAGCATAAAGATAAGCGACGAAGAGTATTATCAGTTTATGAATTGCAGCCGGAGCTTTTCTCACGAATTTCCCGATCTTCAGGGTAGCATTCTAAAACCCAGAGTTATCATCAGTTATCAGCGTAAGGCTTTTGTTTATAACCCCGGGAACGTGCGCATAACAATCGATTCCCACATAAAAACCAGTATTAACAAAAACCCGTGTCTGTACAAACCCGCCTGTTTTATCAATCTGCCGGCACCTGACAACACTGTTTTTGAAGTGAAGTATACTGGTGTGCTGCCCGCTCATTTGAGAGCAGTATTTCAGGAGGCAGGTAGCCGCCAGTCCATATCTAAATATGCCATGGGCAGATTGGCCGGAATAAACCGGTGATACAGCGACCAACGGGGGACATTTAGAGGAGGATCCTTATGAACAAACCTTTAACTTTCCAGGATATCTTTAAAAACAACTTTCTAAACTCACAGGCTTTTGAGGGTATCACCTTAAACCAGGTGCTCATTGCTCTGCTGTTTGCATTTCTGGCGGGCATGTTTATTTATCTGATTTACCGTATTTCCGACAATACCCCGGCATTTGTAAACAGCTTTGCGGTCTCTCTGGTGGCACTGACAATGATTACCACTCTGGTTATTATGACCATCACATCCAATGTTCTGCTCTCCCTCGGCATGGTGGGTGCTTTGAGTATTGTCAGATTCAGAACTGCGGTTAAAGAGGCCATAGATATCATATTCATGTTCTGGGCCATAACCATGGGAATTACCATTGGCGCCGGTTTTTATTTTATTGCCACGGTGGGCTGCCTGGTCATTGGTACAGTTCTGTTGGGCATGAGTAAGATCACCGGGAGGGAAAGCCTGTTTGTGCTTGTGATCAATACCAATCAGAAAGTTGATCAAAGCCAGCTGGAGGAAGTAATTAAAAAGAACGTAAGAAAGTATCGCTTTAAGGCTAAAACCTCATTTGCACAGGAATCTGAGTATACGTACGAGGTTCGCCTTATCGGCGGGGATTCGGCTTTTACTGATATCCTTACGGCTGTTGAAGGAGTAGGAAATGTCAGCCTTGTAGGGTTCAAAACCCACAATTTATAGGATTTTTTCGACTGAAAGCATCCCCTGAAAAGATATTGCCTCGGGAAATGCATGAAAACTCTCCACCATATCCAATCATACTTTTATGGATATTATTTATGGTAATCATTAGCGGTTTTTGGTATGATGTTGTTGGTCGCAGGGACTATATAATTCATGGCCTGATAATATCCAAAAAGGAAATATATGAATGGGATCAAATAAGAAAAAGAACGAATTGTTGAATCCTGAAGCCATGCCACAGCACATTGCCATTATCATGGACGGTAATGGCAGGTGGGCTAAAAGACGCGGGCTTACCAGAAGCATGGGACATCGGGAAGGCTCCAGGGTACTGAAAAAAATAGTGGAGGAATGCTACAACCTGGGCATCAGGTATCTCACGGTTTTTGCCTTTTCATGCGAGAACTGGTCAAGACCTCAGGAAGAAGTGAATCAGCTTTTAAAGCTCATGATGGACTATTTGAAAAACTCGGAGAATGAGCTTAAGGGTAAGCCTGTAAGAATCAGGGTGATAGGAGACAGGGCTGGACTTCCTGATGAAATGGTATCCGAGATCCAGCGGGTGGAGAAAAACACTGCCCATATTGAAGGGCTGGATCTTGTAATCGCCATAAATTACGGTGGAAGGCAGGATATCCTTAATGCATGCAGGACCCTGGCTGATGATTATAAAAATGACAGGATCACGGAATCCGGGATTACCATAGAATCCTTTGCCAGTCGGCTGTGGACGGCGGGCATTCCCGAGCCTGATCTGTTGATCAGAACCAGCGGAGAGATCAGATTCAGCAATTTCCTTCTCTGGCAGTGTGCCTATTCAGAGCTTTATTTTACCGATATCCTATGGCCTGACTTCAGAAAAAAACACCTGCATGATGCCATTGTACATTATCAAGGGCGGGAAAGAAGATACGGGGGTCTTTAATATGTCAACCAGAATTATCAGTGGGGTTATCGCAGCGGCCCTTTTAGTTGCCGTTCTGCTGCTCCCATCCATTTTTCTTGCCCTGGCGGTTTTGTTTGTCTCCTGCGTTGGAATTTATGAATATGCAGGGGCAATGAAACACAGGGGCATAAGGGTGGATTTATGGGTATCGTGGGTGGCTGCATTTGTTTTGACAGCTCATGGCTTTATGATTTCACTTCCAGCTCAGGAAAGCTCAGAGTTGGCTCACATGAGAAGCCTTTTTTCAGATACTGCTGTGTATGCCCTGATCTTTCTTGTTATTGTTTTTCTTTTTTCCAGGATCCTTTTTGGAAGCAAAAAGCTTAAAATGGAGGATGCTGTACATACACTCTTTGGTATTGCTTATATACCGTTCCTGCTGTCCTTTGCCATCATGATAAGGAATATGGATCGTGGCTTTGAGTATATCTGGCTGGTGATCATCGGTGCATCGGTTACAGATATATTTGCATATTTTGCGGGGACGTTATTTGGAAGGCATAAAATCATTCCCGCTATAAGCCCCAAGAAAACTGTGGAAGGTGCCGTAGGCGGGGCACTGGGCTGTATGGTGGTAATGGTGTTGTATGGTATCATATTTATTAACGAACCTTGGAATGTTCCGGTTGAAGTCTACCATTTTGCTTTGATCGGGCTTTTATGCGGAATCCTTTCCCAGATAGGGGACTGGGCTGCCTCTTCCATAAAAAGGGCAACCGGCATCAAGGATTTTGGCCATATTATCCCTGGACATGGGGGTATTATGGATCGGTGTGACAGCTTTCTTTTCGTAGCACCGGTTGTGTATTTTTATATCAGCTTATTCTTTTAACAGGATGTGAATTGACAGATAATGAACAGACCACAGGGAATATCAATAATGGGTTCCACCGGATCTATAGGAAAGCAGGCTTTGGAAGTCTGTGATTTGTTGAATTTGAGGGTTATATCCCTCGTTGCAGGCTCCAATGTGTCATTAATGGAGGAACAGATAAGAAAATACAGACCCCGGGTTGCCGCTCTGTTCAATGAAAAGGCAGCGAACGAGCTCAGGGCATCCGTAGCCGATTTACCCTGCAAGGTTTTGGGTGGCATGGGAGGTATCATTGAAGCCGTAACCCATCAGGAAGCAGATACCGTTCTAACCTCGGTGGTGGGTATAGCAGGCCTTGTTCCCACACTGGCCGCCATTGAAGCGGGTAAAAACATTGCCCTTTCAAATAAGGAGACGCTTGTGACAGCTGGATCTATAGTGATGAGAAAGGCAAAGGAACATGGGGTTCAAATCCTTCCGGTGGACAGTGAGCATTCGGCTATCTTCCAGTGCATTGCGGGAAACAGAAAACAGGATATAAGAAAAATTATACTGACCGCTTCAGGCGGCCCTTTCAGGGGATTTACAGCCCAGCAGATGAGGAATGTGACATTGGAACAGGCTCTCAAACATCCCAACTGGTCCATGGGCAGTAAGATCACCATCGATTCCGCCAGCCTGATGAATAAGGGACTAGAGGTCATTGAGGCCATGTGGCTTTTCGATATGGCTCCCGATGATATAGAGGTTGTTGTACACAAGGAAAGCATAATCCATTCCATGGTCGAGTACGTGGACGGATCTATAATGGCTCAGCTGGGTGCGGCCGACATGCGAATCCCCATCCAGATTGCCCTTACCTGGCCGGAACGGATTAAGAATTCATTCCGTCGTGTTTCCTTGACTGAAATGGGAAGCCTGAGCTTTGAAAAACCCGATTTGGAGGCATTTCCGTGCCTGATGCTGGCTTACCATGCGGCAAGAACCGGCGGAACCCTGCCAGTGGCAATGAATGCCGCCAACGAGGTGGCAGTGGCTTCTTTTCTAAGCAGAGAGATACAGTTTCACCAAATACCCGAGATCATCCAGCATGTCATGGGTAAACATCGGGTGAATATTGAGCCTTCCCTAAACGATATAATAGATACTGACCTGGCTTCCCGGGAGTTGGCAACGGATATCATCACATCAGCCGGGAATGAGGGGAAGAATCCATTATGATGGGTGTAGATTTATTGACAAACCGGATAAGCGGAGGATAATAGATGGGTATATTAGTTGCATTGATTGCGTTAAGCTTTTTGATACTGATCCACGAGTTGGGCCATTTCATAGCGGCAAAATCTGTGGGTATCAAGGTTCTGGAGTTTTCAATTTTTATGGGGCCAAAGCTCTTTTCTGTGAAAAAGGGTGAGACGGTCTATTCCCTGCGTCTTATCCCTATGGGGGGCTATGTGAAGATGGAGGGTGAAGATGAAGAATCCTCTGATGACATACGTTCATTCACAAGTCAGCCCATATGGAAGAGGGCATTGGTAATAGGATCCGGCTCCGTCATGAATATACTCCTGGCTTTTATTCTGGCTGCCATCGTACTGTCTTCTGTGGGCTATGCCACAAACAGTGTTTCCTATCTTGGCGAGAATTCGCCTCTCAGGGCAGCTGGTATGGAGCAAGGCGACAGGCTTATCTCCTACGCAGGTAAAAGACTGTATGATCCCGGCTCAGACATCAGCATTATGTTGTATGGAGAAGATGGCTCTCCAAAAGATATTATATATGAGGATGCCGATACAGGTGAAAGGGTTACCCGCACCATCACCCCAGCCAGGACTCAGACCATCTGGCGCCTGGGCTTTACTGCCGTTGCGGAAAATGGTGTTGGCACCAATGAGATCCAGATGATAGAGGATGATTCTCCGCTCCGGGCTGCCGGTATCAGAAGAGGAGATATCGTAACAAAGATTGATGGTATTCCGGTAGGCAGCACCAGGGAAATTCAAGAGGTGCTCAATGTGACCCGGCCTGATAAGGAGGCTCCTCTTACCATTGAAGTTTCGAGAAACGGAAAGACCCTCATCTTTGAAAACATCAAGCCCTATCCTTATTCCCAGTTTACACTGGATCTGGGTTTTGAGCGTCAGAAGGGGAGTTTCTTCGGTACCATAAAGGCTGCCTGGAATTTTTCTGTTTCTACAATCCGCAACGTATTTGTAACCCTGGGCTGGCTGTTTAACGGAACGATTTCCTTTAGAGAGCTGTCCGGACCGGTGGGCATCATTGGCTCTGTGGGTAGTGTTGTACAGGAAAAACAGCCTGTGTCTGATATCATTCTAAACCTTATGTATCTTAGTGCCTTTATAAGCATCAATCTGGGGGTCATGAACCTGTTGCCCTTCCCGGCTCTTGATGGCAGCATACTTTTGATCCTGCTGATTGAGAAGATCCGTGGAAAGCCCATGCCCCAGGAAAGGGTTGGGCTGATCTCTATGATTGGCTTCATGCTTCTTATCTGTTTTTTGATCGCCACACTCTTCAATGATATACCCAGATGGTTTTTATAGAAGGGAGGTAGGATTGATCAATGGAAGAATCCGAAAAAAGGCGCCCCACACGAAAGGTTATGGTGGGGAACGTCCCCATTGGAGGGGATGCGCCTGTCAGTATACAGTCCATGACAAATACTCCTGCCTGTGATATCGAAGCTACTGTGGCTCAAATAAAGGCCTTAGAGGATGTGGGCTGTGATATTGTGCGGGTAGCCGTGCCCGACATGGCGTCGGCAGAGGCTGTAAGAAGCATTAAGGAACAGATAAGTATTCCGTTGGTAGCCGATATCCATTTCGATCATCAACTAGCCCTTAAGGCCATGGAAAACGGTGCGGATAAAATAAGGATTAATCCTGGCAATATTGGCTCTAAGGACAGAGTACGGGAAGTTGTAAACATGGCCTCCCAAAAGGGTATACCTATAAGAGTCGGGGTAAACAGCGGATCCTTAGAAAAGCCGCTTCTGGACAAGTATGGAAGGGTGTGCGCCGAGGCTTTGGTGGAAAGCGCCATTAACCATGCACTTATCCTGGAGGATTCAGACTTTAGGGATATTGTAATCTCCATAAAATCATCGGATGTGGTCATGTCGTATAAGGCATATCAGCTGCTCTCCCAAAAAACCGACTATCCGCTTCATATAGGCATCACCGAGGCAGGTACGCCATACAGGGGAACCATCAAATCAGCAGTTGGGATAGGAGCCTTGCTGCTCAATGGCATTGGGGACACCCTTAGGGTATCGCTGACCGGGGATCCTGTTGAGGAGGTACGTGCGGCAAAAGAGATTTTGCGGGCTTGTGGTCTTTACTCGAGGGGCATTCAGTTTATATCATGCCCAACCTGTGGACGGACTCAGATCGATCTCATCAGGATTGCAAACGAAGTAGAACAGGCACTGGAAGATATAGATAAGCCCATAAAGGTGGCTGTAATGGGCTGCGTGGTCAATGGCCCGGGGGAGGCCAGAGAGGCTGATATCGGGATTGCCGGAGGCAGGGGTTCTGCAGTTCTCTTTAAAAAAGGGCAGATCATCAAAAAGGTTGATGAGGATAGAATAGTGGAGACCCTTGTACAGGCGATTAAAGAACTCTGATGTTGTGGCTCTTGAAGAACCCGTTCAACTGAATCAGCCAGATGAACAACTGCTGATAGGAGGTCTGGCGTTTACAGGCATCCTGTTGGCGCATCATAGATTCCAGGGTTCTTATATCCAACAGATATCGTAGGGCTGATTCAGTATCATAAACCGATTCTTTAAGAGCATTTCGAATCTTTTCTCCATATAACGGGTCTATGGGTCTTGGAAAGGCGCGCTTCTTTCTTTCGAGGATTTCACGGGGAAGAAGATCCTGTACAGATTTTATTAGTATTCCCCTGTCCACACCATTGTACCGTTTCATATCAATGGGAACATTCCACAGATACTCAATTAATCTGTAATCACATAGAGGAACCCTGGCCTGGAGGTTATAGGACATACTTGTTCTGTCCAGACGCCCAAGAATACAGGGCAGGTTCCAGTAAAGGCTGAACCATTGCGCTTCAAAATCCTTTTTAAGGCCTGTGGCGTTAAGAGCAAAGCGGGGATATTCAAACAATGCCTCTTCATAGCATTTATCTATGTATTCATAGGGCTTTATCCATTCCACAATTTCGGTGCTAAAGACGCTGATTCTTTCTGCAAGGTTGGAGACCCATGGAAAACGCCTCCTGCCCGTTGCCGAATGGTCGGCAGATCTAATACCATACCCGAAGAGCTCGTCGGAACAGTCCCCTGAAATGATGGTGGGGAACTCTTTACTTATCTCACGAAACAAAAGCATCAAAGCACTGTCATAGTCACCGGTTCCAGGCGAACCCCTCGCTTCGGATGCTTCAAACAGGGCTTCCAGTAAATCCTCTGTAGATAACAGAATATAGTGATGCCGTGTGCCAAGTTCCCTGCAGATCCAGCGGATCCAAGGTATATCCGAATCAGACTGAAAACTCATCGAAGTAAGCTTGCTGCTCTTTTCATATTCCACCGACCAGGTGTTGTAAACATGGTTGAAAAGAGCATGTTTATTCTTGCAGATAATTGCGGTAATCAGGCTTGAGTACAGACCCCCGGATAGAAGGCCGCATACCGGATAATCGGCTGTTGTCTGCATGGATATGGATTCAGTAATCAGTTCTCTGATCTGCCGTGCTGTCTCTTCGGCAGAATCGGTGTGTTCTCTTTCTTCTATCCTCCAGTAGCGGCTGATGACTGTTCCATCGGGACTGAAGGTTAAATAATGGGCAGGTCTGAGCTCATGGATGCCCTTTATAACAGCGTTCCCCGGGGTATTGCGAGGACTGAGGCAGATGAGCTCCGACAAACCTTCAACGCCTACTTCTGCCTTAAACAGGGGGTGTGAGGTAACCCCTCCGATTTCGGATGCAAATACCATGGTGGATCTCAGGAACGAATAATAGAGCGGTTTTGCTCCAATGTGATCCCGAGCCAGCACCAGTTTTTTATCATCAACAACCCATATGGCTAATGCAAACAGCCCATTGAGTTTCATAAAACAAGCCGAATTCCATATGGCATAACCATATCCAACAAGTTCAGAAAAAGAATTCCCCTGAAATTTGCAGCCATAGGATTCCAACTGAGAACGAAGCTCCCTGTAGTTATAGATGGTTCCATCCATGACTATGATGTATTCCTTGTCGTGCTGCTTAATTTTTGTAACACACGGGCTCTCGCCGGGCATAGATTCGTTGGCTATCCTGCAGGCCATGATGCAATGAGGGGATATGTACAGGCTTGTTCCGACCGGGCCTCTTGTGCGAACAGCATCCGAAACCGGGCAGATATGGCTGCATTGATTGGATATATCTGCCAATGGGTTGACAATTCCGGCTATCCCGGGCATACAATCACTCCAGCAAGCGGTACATAGACATCATATTCCGAGTCAAAATGGAGTGTTACGGGAAATCAAAACATGCTTATGGTAAGGTTTTAAAGGCTTTTAAACTATACGACATATTTTTCATCGGGCTATAACCTGATTTGACATAAAATCAGCACGGCAGCTTTTATAATCAATTTATGAAAAAACACCGCCGGGAGTTCGTATCGTACAATGAGAAAAATCTCCCGGCATAACGAGGTTAGTACTCATAAATCAGGGACAGCTGAATAATAGTTTTAATGAAACCATCAAGCTAAGGGAGGGGAGTAGGAATGGTGGTTTACGCAGACTTGTTATTTTTTGAAAACCTACTCGCCAATTGTTTTATCCTGAAGCTGACCAGTGTGATGTCGGGTTTCCCCTCAAAGCTCTGGAGGATCCTTCTATCCTCATCATTTGGAGCTCTTTATGCCGTATTTGCTGTGATCTACTGGTCCAACCCATTGATTGCCTCGTTGCCTGCCAAGATTCTGTTCTCCATGCTGATGGTACTGTTATCCTTCAGGGTGAAAAGTGCTGCAGACTTTCTGAGAAGATGGGGAATCATGCTGCTGGTAGCCTTCATGCTGGGCGGCTGCACCTATGCCTTTTCAGGCATATTGGGAGGAAGTACGCTAACTTACGGAGGATTGATGTACTTAAGTCCTCAGGGTGTGCTGAAAGCCTTTTTGTTTGCAGCCGCACTTTGCATAATACTTGTAAGGCCAATCGGCAGAATACTGTCAGGTAAAGCGGTGAGAGAGGGAAGCATTGTATTGGTAAATGTCATCCTTGGAAAGCGGTCTGCACGGTTCAATGCACTGGTTGATACAGGGAATTCACTGATTGACCCGCTAACAGGGTATCCCGTTATCATTGTGGAAGCCGAATCGGTCAAAAACATCGTGCCCCCCGATGTCTATGACTTTTTCCTTTCCAGCAAGGTACCCGATGAGAAGATTAAACCCGAAATCAATCCGTCATGGAAAAGCAGGATGCATTTGATCCCTTTTAAATCCATAGGCAGGGAAAACGGGATTCTGGCTGGATTCAGACCCGATTCAATAAAGGTTCTTCAAGGGAATAGCTTCAAGGAGATTAATAATGCGATAATTGGCATCTGTGGCATTAAACTATCCAACAGCTCCAGATATACAGCACTTTTAGGTCCGGCATCACTGGCAAACATATAGCAGACTGTTGAACGTACGCAGACAAGTACTACAGGAAGGGGATGGTGTCAATATGTTTGAGAAGGTATTTGGATTCTTTATCACTTTTGTTTCCAAAAACAATCAGCCTGTTAACGAAGTTTTCTATATAGGAGGAAATGATATTCTGCCTCCACCGCTACAGGCGCAGGAAGAGGCGGAGCTGCTGGAGAATCTTGAGGCGGGTGATAGTTCGGTCAAACATGTGCTTATTGAGAGGAACCTCAGGCTGGTAGTTTACATAGCCAGAAAGTTTGAAAACACCGGTGTTGACATTGAAGATCTCACCTCCATAGGAACTATAGGCCTTATTAAGGCCATCAATACCTATAACCCCGGCAGGAATATCAAGCTTGCCACCTATGCTTCCCGATGCATTGAGAACGAAATTCTGATGTATCTGAGAAAGAACAGCAGGGCTCGCAGTGAGGTATCATTTGAAGAGCCGCTTAACGTGGATTGGGATGGTAATGAATTGCTGCTCTCGGATATTTTGGGAACCGACAGCGACATCATCCAGAGAAATCTGGAAGAGGAAACCGACAGAAAGCTTTTGGTGAGCGCCATGAACAAGCTAAGCGGGCGCGAAAAGAAGATAATGGAGCTCAGGTTCGGTCTCAACAACCATCTTGAAAAAACACAAAAAGAGGTGGCCGACATGCTGGGTATTTCTCAATCCTATATCTCCAGACTGGAAAAGAGAATTCTTGGAAGGCTGAAGCGGGAAATATGCAGGATGCTCTGATCCGTAAAGCCATGCTTCTCGCGTAATTGGCTTGTCAAGGCTTTTTATAAATATTTTCAAGTTTTTATTCCGCATAAAACACACCTCCGAAGGACAAGACTGTAGGTGAGCGAAACCAATTCAGTCTAAGAGTGAGGTGTGTTGATTTTATGATGAATAAGGTAGAGATTTGCGGTGTCAATACATCAAAACTTCCGTTGCTTACCAGTTCACAGATGGATGAGCTCTTTGTCAAAATCAAAAAGGGAGACAAGGCTGCCCGGGAGGAGTTTATCCACGGAAACTTAAGGCTGGTACTGAGCGTCATCCAGAGGTTCGGAAACCGGGGGGAGAATGCGGATGATCTCTTTCAGGTAGGCTGTATTGGTCTTATCAAAGCCATCGATAATTTTGATGTCACTCAAAACGTAAAGTTTTCCACATATGCAGTGCCCATGATAATTGGTGAGATCCGAAGATACTTAAGGGACAACAATCCCATCCGGGTTAGCCGGTCACTGAAGGATACGGCCTATAAAGCCCTGCAGGCAAGGGACAGGCTTATAGGGAAGGAATCCCGCGAACCGACCATCATTGATATAGCAAAGGAATTGAACATCTCCAAGGAAGATGTGGTTATGGCACTTGATGCCATTCAGGAACCCATCTCTCTGTTCGAATCGGTTTACCATGACGGAGGCGATGCCATATTTGTCATGGATCAGGTCAGCGATGAGAAAAACAGCGATGATAAGTGGTTGGAAAGCATATCCATCAGCGAAGCCATGAGCAAGCTCAGCGAACGTGAGAAAAAGATAGTGGATCTTCGTTTCTTCCAGGGAAGAACCCAGATGGAGGTTGCTGAAGAGATCGGAATCTCTCAGGCTCAGGTCTCCCGTTTGGAAAAATCGGCTCTGAAGCACATGCAGAAATATGTATAAATATCCCTTATCGTCATCGCGAGCGTAGCGATAGCGAAGCGCAGCGGTCTACGAGATTACTTTGTCGCGTTGCTCCTCGATATGACATACTAGAAGTAGAAGATGGCAGCCGCTATTTTCTCATTCTCACAGAGAGTTTTAAGTGCCTTATCCCAATACGTTCTTACCTTTATGTGATCTCACTTTCAATATCTCACCTCTGTTTTAAGTAAAACCTTCACCAAATCCGATAAACGTATTAGAATCATATATGCAGGGGTAACCCTGATACAAAAGAATGAATGGGGGAAGGACTATATGAAATGTCCTTATTGTTCCTGCCAGGAAGACAAGGTAATCGACTCCAGACCAACAGATGAAGGTGCCACCATAAGAAGGCGGAGGGAGTGCCTTAACTGCCGCAAGCGCTTCACAACTTATGAAAAGGTTGAAAGCCTGCCCATTATGGTCATCAAGAAGGATGGTTCCAGAGAGCCCTATGACCGCGACAAGGTAAGAAAGGGTGTCCTTCGGGCGACCGAAAAGCGTTCTGTTTCGGCCGATGAGATTGAAAGAATGCTTGACAGCATAGAATACCACATCAGTAACTCCTTGGAACGCGAGGTCACCAGCGAATTTATCGGAGAACTTGTTATGGAAAAACTCCGGGATCTTGATGAAGTGGCCTATGTCCGTTTTGCATCGGTTTACCGCCAGTTTAAGGATATCAATACCTTTATGAATGAACTGAAGAAGCTTCTTAAGGATTAGTAGTGATTATGAGTAGCGAAACAGGTTTAAGCAAGATCAATCACATCATTAAAAGTACACTTGCGGTGATTGAAGAGAGCAGGGGAGCTATTTTAGATATAGCTGATAACTCCCGTAAAGAGGTTGTCCTTCTGAAGGATGAGATCAAAGCGCTTCAAGCTGAGGTTCAGTCTGTTATCAGAACCTGTGAGAGGCTTGAGAGAATGACCCTTAAAAGCCGGATTAAACTGGCTACAATAAGCGAGGATTACGACAACTACTCCGAGGAAGAGATGCGTGCCGCATACGAGGAAGCTGATAAACTGCGGGTTGACCTTGCTGTATGGCGGGAACGGGAACGTCAAACCATCCTTAGGCGCAACGAGTTGGAACGCCGTCTTAAGAATGCTGAGGCTACACTGGTGAAGGCAGAAAAACTCGTAGCTCAGGTCAGTACGGTTCTTGACTATCTTGCCGGTGATCTGAGCCGACTGGATGAGCATATCGAAAGCACTGAGAATAAAAGAGTGCTGGCATTGAGAATTATTAAAACCCAGGAAGAGGAAAGAAGACGTATTGCAAGAGAAATGCATGATGGTCCTGCCCAGTCCATGACAAATGTGGTACTTAAGGCAGAACTTTGTGAAAGACTATCTGAAGTGGACATGGACATGGCAAAAAAGGAACTGTCCGCACTTAAGGATATGGTTCGCGATTGTCTTAAAGAGATCCGCAGAATAATTTATGATTTAAGACCAATGTCCATAGATGATCTTGGACTTAAGCCAACCCTTCAAAAATACATAGAGAACTTTACAAGTGAAACCGATATTCGTGTTGAATTGATGTTTATAGGAAGTGATGATAATATAAAGGACAGCAATATTGCACTGACTGTCTTCAGACTGGTTCAGGAATGCCTGAACAATGTAAAAAAGCATGCCGATGCAACTGAGGTAATCATCCAGTTGGAATGTACCACAAAGAGTTTGATTGTTCGCGTCAAAGATGATGGAAAAGGTTTTGACACCTCCATTCTGAAAATGGGTCATATTGATAGCGATAGCGGCTATGGCGTTATTGGCATGCAGGAACGGGTGGAATTGCTGGAGGGGTCTTTTTCAATTGATTCTAAGACAGGCAGGGGCACTACTGTCCGGGCTGTTTTGCCATTTGATCTTCAGGGGGTATGTTGATTGGAAACAATAAGAATCATGCTGGTCGAGGATCATTCCATGATCAGGGAGGGACTGAAACAATTACTGGAACTTGAAGATGACATTAAGGTCATCGCCGGTTTTCCCGACGGCAGGACAGCGGTTGAGAAGTATTCTGAAGTCAAACCTGATGTGGTGCTGATGGATATCAATTTGCCTTCACTGAACGGCCTTGAGGCAACCGAGCTCATCAGGAAAATAGATTCTGATGCAAAAATTATAATGCTGACCATCCATCAGGACAGGGAGTATCTGTTGAAGGCACTGGATCTGGGAGCCATGGGTTACATCCTTAAGCATTCAGATTCGAAGGTTTTGGTTGAAGCCGTACGAAGCGTTTACAATAATCAGACCTATATCCAGCCCAATATGGCCAGCGAATTGGTTTGCGAATACAAACGTATCAAAAGCGTTGCTTCCAACAGATCCGAGAACCTCCTTACAAGAAGAGAACTGGAGGTCCTGAAGCTATTGACGAAGGGTCTGCTAAATAAAGAGATTGCCAACATTCTTTATATCAGCGAAAAAACTGTAAAGAACCATATCTCCAGTATCTTCAGAAAGCTTGATGTTCAAGACAGGACACAGGCAGCTATTTATGCCATAAAACACAGTATAGGCGATTGATTTTTATTGAATAAAGAAACAGTGCTTTTCCGGAAGTACTGATCATCCAAGAATACCGAATTCTGTAGAAATTAAGTTGAAAATAGGTTTTCTTGTGTTACAATAATGATAAAGAAAATATGATTATGAATAAATATTCAAAATACTTGATCATTAATTGATATTTCTACTATAGATAAAATTCCGGAGGGCAACATATGATAACCCCAAACGCAAAATCAAGCGGTCATTGGGACTTTAAGCGGTACAAAGAAGTCTTATATGTATTGATGGGTTGCATCTCGCTACTTGTTGCATTACTCCTGCTGGAAAAGAAACATAACGGACATTTCCTGATAAATAACACAACAATCTGGTATAGTTGGCTGGTCTTTATTTCAATCATTCTTGCATTCTCTATCTTCCTGATATCATATTATACATATTATCAGATGCTGAACAACAGGCTTGCCATTGTTGGCTTTACTTTTTTGATTGCGGGTGTGTTCGATACCTTTCATCTGTTATCGTACCCTGATATGCCCGAACTATCGGGGATGGGGGCAGCATCGGGAGAATCGATAATATTCTGGCTTTTGGCAAAGATGGTCAATGCGGCTGGGCTTTTCTTATTGGTAAGTGCCCCCGAACAGAGAAAAGACCGTTTAGGGAGGGTATGGAAACTTGTTTTATCCATGCTGTTCATCATAGCTGCCCTTCTGCTTATCAGTATAAACCCTGATCTGGCAGATTTGATCTATGGCCCTGGTGGGATAAAACCCGTCGGAAATATCATCATTGCCGCCATAGGGCTGATTTATGCCTATAATACTGTAAGAGCCGTTAAAAACCTTGGAAAAAACGACGCCCCCCTTTATAGAACCCTTGCCTGTGCCTTCATTATCATGTTTTTCTGCCAGGTGATCACCATTGGTCTTTTTAGCCTGCATGATATCAGGAGTCTTATGGGCTGTATCCTTAAACTTGTTTCATTCCTGCTTTTCTTTAATATTTTCTACATACAGGGCATAAGAAGGCCTTATGTTCTGCTGTCCAAGGCAAAAGAAGAGCTTAATGAATATGCATACGAGCTTGACCGCCTGGTTGACAAAAGGACTTATGAATTAAGGCAGGTAAACAAAAGACTCATGGCCGATCTGGAGGTGGCAAGGGGTATTCAGCAAGCCATGCTGCCTGAAGTACTTCCTCAAAATGAGTTTGTCTCATTTGTTTCAGGGTATTTGCCGGCTGAAAACTTAAGCGGTGATTTCTATAATGTCATCAAGATTGATGAATCCCATTACGGTGTATATATAGGAGATGTTTCAGGTCACGGTGTTTCGGCTGCCATGCTCACCGTGTTTACCTTCCAAAAGATCATGTCCCTCGTGGACGAAATAGGAAAAGAGGGCATGACCATACCTGCCATGGTGCTCAAGCATTTATATAACTCCTTCAACGCCGCAAATTTTAGTGAAGAATTATATATTGTGCTGATCTATGGTGTATACAATATTGATACCGGTATTTTTTCATATGCTTCCGGCGGGCTGAACACATCTCCTTTAAGGCTCAGACCTGACGGATCCATCCAGGAGCTCGAAACAGAGGGCTTTGCCATCTGCAAACTGGGTGATCTCATCACCCCCAAGTTTTCGAACCGCCAGGTAATGCTTTTCCCGGGCGACAAGCTTATTATTTATACCGACGGTCTTGTGGAAGCCGTTAACCCTGAGAAACAGCCCTATTCTAAGGAACGTCTGAAAGACCTGATCTCAAAGCATCGTAAATGGAATGCAAGCAGGATGACCGAAATAATCCTGGAGGATGTAAAACAATACTCCGAGCATATCAAGGACGATGTGACCATTCTGACCATAGATGTCTTAAGACCTTTCTAAGGTGCACAAAGACACTTCTTCATAGAATTGTTCAAACGCCCGAAACCCTTGTGGGTAAAGATCTTTATATCATATTTATCATATTGTCCAAAGAATTATTATAATAGACATTATCCCCGTATTGTGCTAGACTGTGGTTGGAATTGCATATATTTGGAGGTAACGTTATGAATTCGGGTCATAAAAACAGACCGGGGCTCTGGCTATCCACTTTAGTTTCAATTGTCGGACTGCTTCTGGTCGTATTGTTCTCGTACATAATTGAAAGAACGCTGGATCTGACCATCAATTCAACACTTCTTACCTTGATTCCATTACTGATCGCTTTTGTTCCGCCACTTCTTTGGTTAACGGTATTCTACAGGCAGGATCGACTTGATCCCGAGCCTAAGAGCTTTGTATTTAAAACTCTGATTCTGGGTGCCTTGGTGCAGAAGGCCGTTTATGCACCCGTCATGAGTGTTTTGATGCCTGAGGCAAGAACCGGTCCAAATATTACAGACTATATCTTCTCTGTCATTCTCATCGCATTGATACAGGAATCCATGAAGCTGCTTTCGGTTAGATACAGCATTTATGTCAGCGATGAATTTGATGAGAAAATAGATGGAATCATATACGGTTCTGCGGTGGGACTTGGTTTTGCCGCCATGACCAATCTTGACCTGATAATCAGTAACGGCGGAAGTGTTCTAACAGCCATTTCCTCGATAGTTGTTATAGAATCACTTGCTCATGCCAGTTTCACCGGCCTTAGCTGTTACTTTTTAGGCATATCAAAATTCAGTAAATTCAATATGATAAGGCTGCCAACAGCTATAATCATTGCTACTACTCTGAATGCGGTGTCCAGGATTCTCATTGATAAAATGGTGCGTGATGGGTTCAGAATGAATTATATGCTGGGTATCATACCGGCTGCCCTTATTGCCGCTGCGATCTTTGGAATACTGGTGATTATTACATCCAAAACTACAGGTAAGGAAACTACTGTTGTCATGACGAAAAGACAATCTGTCCTGTCGGTATTGCCTGTATGGATTCTTATGATTGCTGCCCTAACAACCGGTTTCGTAATCAAGAACGCTCCGGACAAGACAACTACTGTAAGTTTGGACGGAGGTATCCAAATTGCATATCCAGCCTCCTGGACCCAATCAAAAAAGGAGGGAAGCCTTTTCACCGCTATCGATTTAATGGCTGGCGGCGGGCAGAATTATGTCAGCGTCAGAGAAATGGATATTGATTCTCTTATCAGCTTTAAAGGTGGAGAGGGATTGCCCGAGTTGGATGATATAGGCGCCGCCTGGGCTATCAGGACCGGCAGGGATTATAAATTCTACCAGTCCATTAAGACCTATCCGTGGCAATTCGGTGATCAGGATGCTCATGTAACAGAGTATATATACATTTCGGACAGCAAATCGGCCATGCCGGGTTCAAAAAGCTCAAGCCCGGGCATTGGCTATTCAAGAGATATCATCATGACAGACGGGGAACATGTTTACATTATTACCGTTTCCACCGGATATAACGACTGGGTTCTTAAGAAGGATAATCTCAAGAAGATAAGCCTGTCTCTTAGTAACGATTAATAAGTGGTGGGCATACCCTTTATACGGATAGGAGTGGTTATATGTTGAAATCTATAAATAAGCGAAAATGGTTTGCAGTAATGGTTTTGGCAGTCGCCATGCTGTTTTCCTCATGTTCGGTCAGGGGGCAGGACGAGAAGCCGCCTTCAGCTCCGGTGCTCACCGTTAAAGAGGTTCTTGCTGATCGGGTATCCCTGGCCTGGAGCGAATCATACGATGACATCGGTATTGATGAATACAGGCTGTTTAGAAATGGCGGCATACTGGCTTACGTGGACGATACCGAGTACGATGATACCAATGTTGTTCCCGGAGAACAATATGAATACTATGTTGTTGCCTATGACAAGGCTGGAAACAAATCTTCAAAGAGTGTACGGCAGACTGTAAAGATTGATGATGGATCTTTTAAGACCGTAGAGACCCCGGGAGAACCCGCTAATCCTGCAGATCCTGGTAATGTGAAAGACATGAACAGACTTGCCAAATCCACCGTTCGTCTATACATTCTGGACGATGAATATATCTGTGTGGGTACGGGCTCCGGTACCATTATGAATGAACAAGGCTACATCCTAACAAATTACCACTGTGTTGCAGACTACTATGGCCTTTACAACAGTGAGGGTTATGTGGCTATTGCATTAACCGACGATGTTCGTGTGAATTCTCAGCCACAGTACTTTGCCCAATACAGAAGCGGAAATGAGGCATTGGATCTTGCCGTAGTTCAAATTGTGGAGGACATAAATGGAAATAGGGTATCGGCTGCAGATCTTAAGCTAATGCCAGCAAAGATCGGTAACTCCGACGAACTGAATATGGGCGATGAGATCAATCTCCTCGGTTATCCTGGCGTGGGAGGGGAGACCATCACCTTTACAGCCGGAAAGGTATCGGGATTCATTGATGATAATTTTGATGACGAGATTGACTGGATAAAGACAGATGCCATTGTGAATCATGGCAACAGTGGTGGAACGGCAATCAACAATAAGGGTGAGATGATAGGTGTTCCCACAGCCAAGCAGGTTGGTGTGGATGCTGATCTGATGTTCTATTTAAAGCCTATTAACCAGGCTATCGCCATATTAGAGGATGCCTATGCCCAGAGCGGACTTCCCAGTCTTCCAGAGCGCACCGATCCGTACAGCGGTTATAATTATTCTGATGATACGATTGATATATACGGTTATATTGTCGATGGTTATACCTTAGAACCTATTGAAGGAGCCATAATTGCTATTCTACAGGCGGGCGTTACCACTGAACAATTTGCCAATGACCCTCAGGACAGCATGATACTGGCCTATTCTGAAACCGATGTGGATGGCTTCTTCTATTGTTACGGTGTACCTGTTGGCAATTCCTACGCAGTGATTGTGGGTGCCGATAACTACTACCCAATCATAGAGGATGATGCAATCCAGATAGCGCCCGATGAGTATGAAGACTGGTATCTAGGGAGCATCTATCTGGAAGCCTTTTAATGGTATTGCCAATGGGTTAACTGCTAATCCAGAATAGTTTTGAGGCTCTGCTGATTTAAGGCTGAGCCTCTGTGTTTACTAACATAATGGTAATTATAGGCTTTAAGCAGTATGAGGCCTTTGGTATATTAGATAATCCAGCTCGTTATGCCGGCCTTCTGGGGCATAAAATAAAAGAGCAAAAAGCTTGACAACTTAACCTGCAGCCAGTAAAATAGTCTTTGTCCGGCTTGCGGGCAATGGTGATGGCCCCTTGGTCAAGCGGTTAAGACTCCGCCCTCTCACGGCGGCAACAGGGGTTCGAGTCCCCTAGGGGTCACCATTTCGCTGGAGTAGCTCAGTTGGTAGAGCAGCTGACTTGTAATCAGCAGGTCGGGGGTTCAAGTCCGTCCTCCAGCTCCAAAGGGTTTCAAGTTTCTTGAAGCCCTTTTTTCATGCCTGTGTT
>JAAYTP010000138.1 GCA_012518025.1 Clostridiaceae bacterium | reverse complement strand
CTGGGAGACTACGCTATAACCGAAGCAGGTTTCGGCGCCGACCTGGGGGCTGAGAAGTTTTTCGACATTAAGTGCCGCTACGGCGGGCTGGTACCCTCTGCTGCGGTGCTTGTGGCCAGTGTCCGGGCACTGAAGTACAATGGCGGCGTCAGGAGGGATCAACTGGCGGCCGAAAACCCGGAAGCTGTTGTGGCGGGCATTTCAAACCTTAAAAAGCATGTGGAGAACATCAGAAAATTTGGTGTGCCCGTGATTGTTGCCATCAACCGCTTCCCCACTGACACACCTGACGAGATTGAACTGATCCGTAAAAGGTGCGGGGAATGGGGAGTTGATTCGGCGGTGGCCGAGGTGTTCGAAAAGGGCGGTGAAGGCGGCCTTGAGCTTGCCAATAAGCTATGCGCTCTGATGGATGCGGAAAAGCCGGAATTCAAGCCCCTGTATGACACCGGACTGCCTGTGAAAGAAAAGATAGAGCTGATATGCAAAGAGATCTATGGCGCTGGGAAGGTGGAATACAGGGATCGTGCCCTGAAGGAGATAAAGACCATAGAGGAACTGGGGATGGGGAATCTGCCCATCTGTATGGCCAAGACCCAGTACTCCCTGTCTGATGATCCGACCCTGTTGGGGGCTCCCAGTGACTTTATAATTACGGTTAAGGAAGTGCGGCTCTCCGCCGGTGCAGGCTTTATAGTGGCGCTTACAGGGGACATTATGACCATGCCCGGTCTTCCCAGGGATCCTGCCGCCAATCGGATGGATATAGACGGGGATGGACGAATAACAGGATTGTTCTAGGTAGATTGGGAGCGGAGCGTGGCGATCCACCGATATGTCATCGCGAGCGGAATAGAGTGGAGCGCGGCGATCTCGGAGATTGCTTCGTCGCGTTGCTCCTCGCAATGACAGGGGAGGGCGCTCCTCGCAATGACAGGGAAGGGCGCTCCTCGCAATGACAGGGGAGGGCGCTCCTCGCAATGACAGGGAAGGGCGCTCTTTCACAAAGACAGGATCGCTAAAACAGCTTATCGTATTGCTTCATGAACCTGATGTGGTGGTCGTATTCGGCGATAACCTCTTCCAGCATCCCTGAGAAATTCCTCTGGGCCCAGCTCCTCCTGCTGTTATAATACCTGTTGGCCACACGCCAGAACTTCTGGGGAAACAGCAACATGGCCTTCATTATCACAATCTCGTCCCTGCTAAGCGGTTCCAGCTCAGTGTAGGCATCCAGCAGCATGGAAGCCTTGCTTATGTCCCAGTCGCATTTTCTCATTTTTCTTCTTATGAGATTCACCAGATCATAGATCCGTATCTCCTGTCCGCAAGATTCAAACCCGGTGATGGTGGTGGTCTCCCCCTTGATGATGATATTCTGGTAGGAATAGTCACGGTGGCAGATTCCGCCCTCCCGGGCAGTTTTCCTTATAAGCCGCTGGTACTCCGGACCCCGGATCAGTTCCAGGCTTTCTTCCGCCAGAGCGGTGAACTTGTCTACGCAGCCCAGGTAGACATAGTCAAAGGCACCCCTTTCCCGCTCGGCCTTACGCCTCATTCGGATCATCTCATCATAACGCCTGGTAAGGCTTTCTGAAATCTTGCCCGGATTGTCGGGGGCATAATCGTAGCTGTCTTCATCATGTTTGAAGCCCTTTCCGGCCTTATGCATGGCCGCAAGGGCATAAGCCGCCCGGACTGCATCCTTGTCATCCCCGAATTCACATTCATGGCCTTCCGCATAGGAGGTAAGAAGGTACAACCGCCCATCCAGGATGGAATAGGGACATCCATCCACTGTCAGGCAATATGTATCAAGATTGGTAAACCCATTGTTATAGAGGTATTGTTTCGCATCGTGCACATAGAGGATGCGGCTCTCGGAGCACTGGCATGGTTTCAGATATTTCCGTCCTTCATCTGTGTCCAGAATATATCCTGCCCTGCAGGATTTGACTGCGGAAATGCTCAGGCCATATGCGTTCTCCACTAGTTCTTTGGATTCCAGCATTTTGTAATCACGTCCCGATAATATTTGCAACCCCGAGCTGTTTCCAGGTCTGCAAAAACATTATATGTGCCGAGCAAAAAATATATGAATTAGCCCTTTTTCAGGCAAAAACAAAGACCTGTGCCGGTCACAACAGAAATTTGAGAATCACCAGAAGAATAATTCCTGGAAGGCCAAGAATCCCGGCCACCAGGGCTGAAACAATATTCAGGGGAATGAAAAATCCAATTGGCTGTCCCAAAAGGTTTATCAGGAAAATGGCGAGGCCGCCCAGAAGTCCGTTGATAATAAGCCTTAAAATTACCTTCATGGGTAAAAGCAGTACCTTACCCAAGGCCAGAACAATGAGAATACCTGCAACCCAGGCCAGAACAATCAGTCCTCTATCCACACAAAACACCCTTCCAAAAAGCAGAAACGGTTATCCCGCTGAATGGTTGCACCATTGACCAGGAATAGCCGTCTTCTTTGGTAATTCGAGGTTTGTACCCGTGTTTACACCCGTAAGTGGTACCGGTTATTAATTTATATACAGGATGACCCAAAAAAATTCATTGGGCCTGCAGAGCTTTTGCTTTTCTAAGCAGGTACTCGTACCGGATCTGGGATGCCTTAATTCG
>JAAYTP010000137.1 GCA_012518025.1 Clostridiaceae bacterium | reverse complement strand
TTCGGGTGGTGTTTTTTTATTATGTTTCTGTTATTCTAATGCATAACAGTATAACTCATTTCTCCTTCGTAAGCACCCCCCCATCTGCTATGGAGGAGAATTCTCTTATAGCCCTGCGGGAGAGCTGATTCAGGCTCCCATGCAGGGTTTTTCCTTTTGGTTAACCCTGCGATAATGGTATATATCACTTCACTTTGCATAAAACAGGTGATACTATATTTATAGGGAGGATATTTATACATATGGATATTTTGCCTGATTATGAAATTTGGGATGCCATACATGAAAATAGCGAATTTTGTGAACAGGAGACTACAGACTGTAATCAAAGCAAAGGCTCTTAATTTATTAAAGGATCTATAGGTTTTTATTTGATTCAATACTCTATCAGGAAACGTAACATGTTCTGACACTTTTACCCTGGTAAAAACAAACTGATTAGCAGGCCGTTTCTGCCTGTTACCAAACAACAAACAGGTTGACAGCACGGAAGTAATGGCTTATGTTGAAGAAGTATGAGAAATGTTGCGGACGATACTGAATTATAAAGGCAAAGGAGATCTGAAATGCAACAAAAAGATGTGGATTTTGCAGTGTATTTCAAAACAACCCCCGACAAGGATGGTTTTTTTGGCAGGTATGGCGGTGCATATATTCCGCCTCAGCTTGTAGACGAGTTTAAAAAAATTGCAACGGCATATCAGGCCATATGTAAGAGCACCAAGTTTATCCATGAACTGAGAAGAATCAGAAAAGAATTTCAAGGGCGGCCCACACCAGTATGCCATTGCGAACGTTTATCCAACTCCATTGGTAATTGCCAGATATATCTAAAGCGTGAGGATCTGAACCATACAGGAGCCCATAAGCTGAATCATTGTATGGGCGAGGGACTTCTGGCCAAGTTTTTGGGCAAGAAAAAGATCATTGCAGAAACAGGCGCCGGGCAGCATGGGGTTGCGCTGGCTACGGCTGCTGCTTACTTTGGCTTGGAATGCGACATTTATATGGGTGAAGTGGATATTGCAAAGCAGGCGCCCAATGTGGCTCGCATGAAATTATTGGGGGCTCGGGTTATACCGGTTACCCATGGACTGAAGACCTTGAAGGAAGCGGTTGATGCTGCCTTTGAAGCATATCTCAATGAGTATGAGGACACCATTTATTGCATCGGATCGGTTGTGGGACCGCATCCCTTCCCCTTGATGGTAAGGGACTTTCAGTCGGTGGTAGGAGTTGAAGCCAGGCAACAGTTCATGGATATGACCGGAGAATTGCCGGATGCCGTTGTTGCCTGTGTAGGCGGCGGTTCAAATGCAGCGGGAATTATGTCGGCATTTTTGAATGACCCCGTGGAATTATATGGTGTTGAACCCCTCGGCCTTGGTAAAAAATTGGGTCAGCATGCAGCCAGCTTAACCTATGGATCTGAAGGTGTCATGCACGGATTTAACTCTATAATGCTGAAAGATGAAAAGGGTGAGCCCGCCCCGGTTTACTCCATTGCCAGTGGACTGGACTATCCCTCAAGCGGCCCGGAGCACGCCTACTGGAAGGAGTTGGGACGTGTAAAATATGTGACAGCCGATGATGAAGAAGCCATTCATGCATTTTCCACATTATCCAGGCTGGAAGGCATAATCCCGGCACTGGAAAGCGCCCATGCCGTTGCATACGCCATGAAACTTGCAAAGGAAATGGGAACAGGATCCATACTGGTGAACCTGTCCGGGCGTGGCGATAAGGATATGGATTACGTCTTAGAGCATTATGGTGAAAAGCTGGGAATTAAGTAACCGTTTGCGAGAGAGTGATATTGTATTGAAAGATCATGGAAGATAGCAGCAACCCTTCAATAAGGGGTACGGCTATCTTCTTTTGTGCAGGTGAAGGGTACTTTTTATCATTACTGCTGAGCCATCCTCTGCCCAATATTGTATACCTCTATATTTTTTGAATCTTGTGGTAAATATGTAAAGGTATCCGAATTGTTCAAAACCATGCCGCGGGTGTAGTCCTGTGCCGGGGGAGGGAACGCGCATAAAGCCCATAGCATTTATTGATGCCGAGATAAACCCTGAAAGTGAGAAAGTGTTGGATATAGGGTGTGTCAAGACCGATGGAAGCGTATTCCACTCGGGTTCTTTAGCGGAATTTACCCGGTTTATCAGGGGCTCTGCTTTTCTGTGCGGACATAACATCCTGAACCATGACCTGAAATATTTACAAAACGCTGTCCGTGATGCCGGGCTGACAGAGAATGATGCCATTGATACGTTATACCTTTCGCCGCTATTGTTTCCGGCTAAGCCCTACCATGCCCTGGTTAAGGACGACAAGCTTCAGACCGACGATATCAATAATCCCCTCAATGATTCAATTAAGGCAAAAGACCTGTTTTATGATGAAGTTTCTGCATTCCGTCAGAAGGACGACGTACTGAAGAGAATATTCTATCATCTTCTGAAAGATATGCCGGAATTCACAGCCTTCTTTCGCTTTCTTGATTTCGGTGAAACCCATCATGCCGATATATGCAATCTGGTCAGAAGCAGGTTTTTCGGGCGTATATGCGAACACGCCAACATCGGGGAGATGACCGCGAAACATCCGGTGGAGCTAGCATATTGCCTGGCTTTGATTGATGTGCAGGACAGGTATTCCATCACACCGCCCTGGGTTCTGAAAAACTATCCTGTGATTGAAAAACTGATGTATCTTCTCAGGAACAAGCCATGTCAGGCAGGATGCGCTTACTGCAGTAATGCCATTGATGTACATATGGGCCTAAAAAGGTTCTTTGGCTTTGATTCGTACAGGACCTTTGGAGGGGAGCCTTTGCAAGAGATGGCAGTCAGAGCGGCAATGGACAGCAAATCACTTCTGGCCGTTTTCCCGACCGGAGGCGGCAAGTCCATTGCTTTTCAGGTGCCTGCCCTGATGTGCGGAGTCAATGTGAAAGGTCTGACTGTGGTTATTTCACCCCTGCAGTCCCTGATGAAGGATCAGGTTGATAACCTTGAGAAAGCGGGTATTATCGAAGCAGTTACGATAAACGGGCTTTTGGATCCTATCGAGAGGGCGAAAGCCATTGAAAGGGTGGAAGACGGTTCGGCCTCAATCCTTTATATTGCTCCCGAGTCGCTCCGTTCAAAGACCATAGAACGCATACTCCTCGGGCGGAATGTTGTCCGCTTTGTCATTGATGAAGCCCACTGTTTCTCCTCTTGGGGACAGGATTTCAGGGTGGACTACCTGTACATCGGAGACTTTATCAGGTCATACCAGGAAAAGAAGAACCTTAAGGGGCGCATTCCCGTGTCCTGCTTCACTGCTACTGCCAAGCAGAAGGTAATAAAAGATATATGCGATTATTTTAAAGAGAAGCTGAATCTGGATATGATGATTCTTAACTCAAAGGCATCAAGGGAGAATTTGCGCTACAAGGTATTCCTGAAGAGTGACGAGGAAGAAAAATACAGCACAATGCGGGATCTGCTGGATCAAAACAATTGCCCAACCATCATTTATGTTTCGCGGACAAGGAAGGCGTATCAGCTTGCTCAGAGATTGACACTGGACGGTTATGGGGCAAGGCCCTACCACGGCAAGATGGATAAAGAAGAAAAAACCCGGAATCAGGATGCTTTCATCAATGGTGATGTTGGAATCATGGTTGCGACATCAGCGTTTGGAATGGGTGTTGACAAAAAGGACGTAGGCATGGTGATACACTATGAGATATCCGACTCCCTTGAAAATTATATACAGGAAGCCGGACGCGCAGGCAGGGATGAAAAGATAACCGCGGACTGCTATATCCTCTATAGTGATGAAGACCTGAATAAGCATTTTATGCTTCTAAACCAGACTAAACTGAACATTAACGAAATACAGCAGGTATGGAAGGCCATAAGAAGCCTTACCAGGAACAGGCCGAAGGTATCCCAGTCCGCATTGGAGATTGCAAGAAAGGCGGGCTGGGACGATAGTGTAGCTGAAGTGGAAACAAGGGTGCGGGCAGCAATTGCTGCGCTGGAAGATGCAGGTTTCATAAGGCGCGGACAAAACGTGCCTAAAATTTTCGCTGACAGCATCCTGGCCAAAAACGCCACGGAAGCGATTGATAGGATCAACCGGTCTGCGAGTTTTGACGACGGTCAAAAAGCTCTTGCCATAAGGATTATTAAGTATCTTATCGGCAGCAGGAGCAGGAAAAAAGGAATGGGTGAGGAAGCCGAATCAAGGGTTGACTATATTGCTGACCATTTAGGGTTGGACAAAGGTGTCGTCATACAGATCGTTAATCTTCTGAGAGAAGAGAGGATATTGGCTGATGGCAAGGATTTAACCGCGTTCATCAAAAAAAGGGCAAACATAAACCACTCACTGAACATACTGAAATCATACCGCAGGCTGGAAGGCTTTCTTGCGACCTGTATTGACAGGGAAGAAAAACGGACATTTAATATCAAAGCGCTTAATGAACAGGCGGAAGAAAATGGCTGCACTGATATATCGCCTGCCATGATAAAAACCGTTTTTAATATATGGGCAGTCCGGCACTGGATACAAAAGGCGGCAATCGACAAAAACCATATTAAAGTGCTCAGCAATTGTGACAAGGAGGAAATTGAGCAAAAGCTCACCAGTCTGCATGAACTGGCGCAGTTCATCCTTGAGTATCTTTATGATGTTTGCAGAAAAACAAAACAAGAAGAAGACAAGGAAGAGGTTCTGATTGAGTTCTCGGTTATGGAGTTAAAGGAGGCATTTGAACAGGAATTATCATTGTTTAGCCGTAAGGTTTCCAGTGAAGATATTGAAGAAGCACTCTTTTACCTGGGAAAAATCGATGCCCTGAAAATAGAAGGCGGCTTCATGGTGGTTTACAATGCCATGTCCATTGAGCGCATTGAGGATATGAAAAAACACTATAAAGCTGAAAACTACCAGAAGCTGTACCAGTTCTACAGGAACAGGATGCAGCAGATCCATATCGTCGGTGAGTATGCCAGGATGATGGTTGAGGATTACCAGGCGGCAATGCAGTTTGCTGACGATTACTTCAGGATGGACTACGCAGCCTTCCTGAAAAAGTATTTCAAAGACCGTCGTGAAGAAATCACACTGAATATAACCCCTGATAAATTCCGGCAGCTTTTTGGAGAGCTTTCTCCCACCCAGCTTAAAATAATCAATGACCATACATCAAAATATATCGTAGTTGCTGCTGGCCCCGGAAGCGGAAAGACGCGCATCCTTGTCCATAAGCTGGCTTCCCTGATGCTGATGGAAGACGTAAAGCATGAACAAATGCTGATGGTGACGTTTTCAAGGGCAGCCGCAACCGAATTCAAAAAGAGACTCATGAAGCTCATTGGCAATGCCGCCAATTATATAGATATCAAGACATTCCATTCCTATTGTTTCGACATGCTGGGAAAGGTAGGAACCCTGGAAGAGTCCCCGGATATTATTCAGGAAGCGATACAAAAAATAAAAAACGGGGAAGCAGAAAATGGATTGATCACAAAAACGGTCCTTGTAATAGATGAAGCGCAGGATATGGATGCCAATGAATTCGAACTGATTAATGTTCTTATGGAACATAACGAGGATATGCGCGTCATTGCTGTCGGAGATGATGACCAGAATATCTACGAGTTCAGGGGCGCAAGCTACAAACACCTTGAACGCTTCATCAGGGAAAAGTATGCCGTCATGTATGAGATGGTGGTAAATTACAGGAGCAGGAGCAATATTGTTGAATTCTCTAACCAGTTTGTAGAGAGAATTCCTCATCGCCTGAAAAAGACTCCCATCATTCCCGACAAGAAGGAGCCGGGCAGGATAAAGCGGGTGAGGTATAAGAGCAGCAATCTGATTACACCGCTGGTTGAAAGCATATTATCCGACAAACCCACAGGCAGTACCTGTATTCTTACCGTTACTAATTACGAAGCCCTTCAGGTCACTGGCCTGCTCATCAATAATGGGATGAAAGCGAAGCTTATCCAGTCCAATGAAGGCTTTAACTTGTATAACCTTTTAGAGGTCCGATATTTCCTGAACCAATTGAAGCAGGCTGGATGCAGCTATACTATCCCGGACGAGATCTGGGACGGGGCAAAAAGGAATCTTAAAGAAAATTATGGGACAAGCCTCAACTATGAACTGTGCATGAACATGATCGGGGATTTTGAAGCCGTTAATCCCAGAAGGTATATGTCTGATCTGGAGATATTTATCAGGGAGTCAAAACTGGAGGATTTCTATACTGAAGGTGCCGGGACCATCCTGGTATCAACTATCCATAAGGCCAAGGGCCGTGAATTTGATAATGTCTACCTGCTGCTCAATGGGTTCAATATTGCTTCCGAAGAAAACATGCGCCAGTTGTATGTGGCCATGACAAGGGCCAGGAGCTATCTTTCCATCCATTATAACGGAAATTACCTGAACAACATCAGTGCAGAGATTCTCGAAGATGTTGAGGACTACTGGCCCTATGATGAGCCATCCCGGCTGGCTATGCAGCTAACCCACAGGGATGTATGGCTGGATGCCTTCATCGCATGCCAGAGGCCGATAGAAAGGCTTAGAAGCGGAGATGAGCTTACAATTGATGAAGGGTGCTGCAAAGATCAGCAGGGAAGGATCGTTCTGAAATTCTCGCAGCAGATGGCCAGCAAGATTGAAACCATAAAACAAAAAGGCTACATGCCACATAAAGCGGTGATCCGGTTTATTGTATACTGGCGCAAGGAAGAAATTGGCCGGGAGTTCAGGATCATCCTGCCCGAGCTCTATTTTATTAAAACCAGAGAGTGAGATCTGGCCTGCTATGGATTGTATGCATATTTGTAATCACCTATCATGATATGGTTCAGCACATCGTTGGTGTAGAAGTTCAGGGAGATCACCAGGATATTATCCCTGTTTACAACGGTGGCCGCGGATGACCGTAATTCATATGCGCCATCAACCAGTTCCACGAGAAAGATCAGTGCTTTCCTGCCGGACTCTTCCAGCAGGATGCCGTTGCTGCCATACTGGTCCAGTACTTCCTGATAGGATGATCCGATGCAGATGCCCCTGGCCGTTTTATACTTTATTCCCTGGACTGTTTCGTCATCCATCGTGATGCCGTCCAACCTGCCATCCTTAAAATGAAGCTTAAGACCGTCATATTCCCACCGGCCCAGGAAATCGATGTCTTTCGGATCTCCAATCTGCTGGATGACCTTTTCTTCCGAATCACCCAGACTGATTTGCACCTTATTGTTATAAACGGAAAAGTCATCAGCGGCAAACTGACCGGGCTTCAATGCTTCCTGTTCCCGGCCCCGTGCCAGAGTAAGAACGAGTACCAAACCGATCAGGATGATTAATCCGATGGCTGCAGCCGAAATGGCCTTTTTTGACAGAGAAGCTTTGCCCATGTTATGCAATCCTTCCACACAGATTTACTTTACTGTTTAATTGTAACATATTTCCGCATATGGATAAAAGGGCAAAACATATTTTAGCGAATTCCTGACTGCTATGTCATATTGACCTGAAAACGATCAGGAGAGGCCTTACCCATGCTATGCCAACAGATTGATTACCCGCCAAAGTCTGAATCCTGTCACGGCACATGCCGACGGATTTTTTTGCGCCGGGTTGAATAAGACATTTCATTTCATTCGCTGTATTTATTACTGGATGATGCTGGTAAAAAAGCAGTGGGGATGATAAGATTTCTTAATAGATGTTTGGCGCATGCGGGGTATCCGCATGCGGAAAGGGAGCGCGGCAAATGTCTGGTCTTTTTAGGAATGTGGATTGCATCGAACTCTATGTATCCGACCTGGACGACGGGATCAGGTATTATTGTGACAGTATGGGACTCAAGCTGTTATGGCGCACCGACACATCCGTTGGCCTGGGGTTGGAGGATGATATAGCCGAAGTGGTTTTGCAGACTGAAAGAAGAAAAATGAATGTTGATTTCAAGGTGGAATCGGTGCCTGATGCCGTAAAAAAGATTGTTGATTCAGGCGGAAGGGTGATATACGGACCGTTTGATATCCCCATCGGGAAATGTGCTGTTGTTCAGGACATTTGGGAGAATGAATATGTCATTCTGGATATGTCCAGGGGGAAATATGTCACCGACAGGGATGGAAACGTCATTGGAGTGAGCAAAGACCCTGTGCCTGAATAGACGTTGAAGTATCCAGTAAAGGTGTTGGTATTGCATGAACAGAGTGAGGTTCTTAAAGATTGCGTATATACTTATCCTTTTTATCGTGGTATCCGCTGTTTTTATCATCGCTAAGGAAACGGCGTTCCCGGATAGTCTCATTTTTCTTGCTGTGGTCATCATTGTATGCCTGATCCCCGGAAGAATTACAGGGTATTATTTCAGGGACTTCTATACGGCAAGGAGATTACTGAGCCAAAAAAGCTTCGAGAAAAGCGTTGAACATAACAGGCAGTTTCTGCAGGCGTATATCGAAGGGAAAAAAGTATGAGCAGCAAAAAGAGACCGGCAGCATGGAACCGGCCGGGATAACGGACGGAATCAATGGATGAACGAGATACTTTAAGGCATAAGGTGAAGGATGATGTTTGAGATCAAAAGAATCGATCAGGTCGATCAGGAATGTGTCAGGGTGATAAGGGATTCATTCATGACCGTTGCCATGACGTTCAGCCTCACAAAGGAAAATGCGCCGACCAATGCGGCCTTTATTGAACTGGACGCACTGACAGCCCTGCAGCAGAAGGGAGCGCAGATGTACGGCGGATACTGTGATGGCCGGCCCATCGGGTTTGTTGCCGTCAGGAAAGCAAGGGACGACCTGTATTACATGGAGAAATTGGCCGTGCTGCCTGCCTTCCGGCACAAGGGGTATGGACGGCAGCTGATTGATGCTGCCGTGCGGGCGGTTAAGGAGGCGGGCGGCAGGAGGATCTCCATTGGAATCATCAACGAGAACACGGTCCTGAAGGAATGGTATAAAAGCAATGGATTTACAGAGACAGAAATAAAGGAATTTCCGCATTTGCCCTTCAGTGTCTGCTATATGGAACGAATCGTTTAAGCCGAAAAACACAGGAGGTATCATGATATGTTCGAGATAAGGGAAATCCACGATAAGGACCTGAAAACCAGCATAACCCTTGAAATCATGCATGCATTGCCGGATTGGTTCAGCCCGCCGGAGGATATTGACAGGAAGTCGGTCATACACAGGGACATGCCCTTCTTTGCCGCATTTGACGGGGATAAGGCTATCGGATTTATCGCATTGAAAATACATAATAAATACACGATGGACATGTTCAATCTGGGCGTACTGCAGGAATACCACAGGCAGGGTGTGGGTCATGCCATGCTGGAGGCTGTGGAGGACTACGGCAGGAAAAACGGGTTTAAGTTCATCACCGTTAAGACCCTTGATGCCTCTGCCCAGTATGAACCCTACGAGAGGACCAGGGCATTCTACTTCAAAAATGGATTCTATCCGCTGGAAGTCTTCCCGCTGTTCTGGAACGAGGAGAACCCCTGCCTGTTCCTGGCAAAGTATATCGGTTAGGATTTGGTATCCGATTCCCTGCAGCCCATGATCTCAAAGGGGGAATGGGGCAATGTCTCGCCATAGACCAGGCGCATGGCGCAGCGGGCCAGCCGGTTGCCCACCATCTTCTTGCCCTGTGGGTGCAGGTCATTATGCTCGCCCAGGTCAAAAGCGGCTGCCATGGCGGTTCCCGGTATATCCAGCGCGAGCCGCTGCTGCTGTCTCATCAGGTGCCAGTGTGGGCCTCCTTCCCAATGGGGCAGTTCAACAAACAGGAAGGGCAGTTCATATCCCCAGTCCGCCCGCCAGGCATTCACAAGGGCTTTGAACTTTTCCGCGTATCTTTCAGGATTATCCGCATCGGCTTCGCCCTGGTACCAGAGCGCTCCCTTAACGGCAAAGCGCTTCAGAGGTGCTATCATGCCATTGTAGAGTCCCGCAGGCTTGTAGTATAAGAAGACTTCCGGGGTAGGGGGAGAAGCCTGTGCCCCGCGGCGGAAACGCCATGTGCCATTCAGATTAAAGGAACCTTTATCGGTGACGAGCAGGTATTGCTTTCCCGGAGTGAAACGCCCCCCATTCTTGCTGATGACGCGGATGGCAATCACACAGCGTCCCTCCGGCAGCGAGGGTATGGTATACTCCCTGGGCGGGTACTGGTAAGTGGTGTTTCCCACCGCCTGGCCGTTGACATAAACCATGTCCCAGTCAACCAGCGTTCCGAGAAAAAGGGTGGCCTTCTTTCCGGCAAGCCCGGGCGGGATGCGAAGGGTCTTCCTGAGCCATACCGAGCCGGTGCCGGGCCAGGGATCGAGAAGATCGCGCTCCTCCCAGGCCTCATCGTTATATTCCGGGGAATACCATTTTTCAGCCAGCCCCGGGTCAGCGGCGTCAACCCCGCCATAGAAGATTTCCCACCGTTTTGCTTCCTCTGCCTGTATCCTTGCCACATAGCCGTCATCGGCGTACAGATCGGCTTCCTGAATCAGGTCGGGAAAGTTTTCCAGTGCTCCACGACTCATCCATGCGTGAATGGGGGTTCCGCC
>JAAYTP010000136.1 GCA_012518025.1 Clostridiaceae bacterium | reverse complement strand
TGCATCCCTCATTGAGATGGAGGCAAAATACCCTGCCGATTATAAGAAGATCTCCAGTGTCTTCCACAACAGGCTGAACCTTGATCCTCCCATGATGCTGCAGTGCGACGCTACCATACAATATGCCAGAATTTATCAGGGCTTGGGAAGGACTACGGCTGTTCTCAATAAGGATCTGGAGATAAACAGTCCCTACAACACCTACAGGAATTTTGGACTCCCGCCGGGACCCATATGCTCTCCAAGGGTGGATGCTATAGAAGCGGCCCTGTATCCGGAAGAAACCAAATACCTGTACTTCTTTGCCACACCGGATGGCGTCAATATCTATAACGAGACATTTGAAGGACATCTGAATGATCAGAGAAAATACGGAGTAAGCGGATTTAACTGAGATTGAGGCGGCTAACAGCCGCCTTAATTCACTGCATATCATTTTGATACTCCTTTGCCATGGGAAAGGTGAAAGGTTTTGGAGGACAGAATCAGGTATCCGGAGATAGATGAATTCATAAGAAAGACCATAGCCCGGGAAGAGGGCATCTTTAAGGAGTTGGAGGAATATGCCGCTATAAACCATATTCCCATCATTCCCCCGGAAACAGCTGCACTTTTAAGAATAATGGTTAAAATACAAAGGCCTGCAAGAATCCTTGAGGTTGGCACGGCCATAGGGTATTCAGCCCTTATTATGGCCGCTGCTTCTAAAGGAAAGTTCCATATCGATACCATTGAAATCCTTGAAGAGACCGCAAGCCTTGCTGAAAGGAATATTCAAAGATCGGGCTTTGGCAGCAACATCCGTGTCCTGAGAGGCGATGCATTTGAAATCCTGCAATGCCTTACAACGCCATATGATATGATATTTCTGGATGCCTCAAAGGGTCAGTACCCGGAATACCTGCCCGAGTGTTTAAGACTTATCAGGGAAGGTGGGGTCATCCTTTCCGATAATGTTCTCTACAGGGGCCTTGTGGCTCAAAAAGGACATGTGGACCACAAACACAGAACCATTGCGGTAAGACTGGGAGAATACCTGGACAGCCTGTGCAAGAATCCCTTGCTGGACACGGCCATCATTCCCATCGGTGATGGTTTGGCTGTGAGCTACAGGCGGGGAGATTGAGGATTAAACCACAATACGTCATTGCGAGGAGGTGCAACTGACGAAGCAATCTTGCAGATTGCCGCGCTTCACTTCGTTCCCCTTGTAATGACATACAACACAGAGCGCAAATAATACGGAGGTGTGCCTTGAAAAAAAGAGTTGAACTTCTGGCGCCGGCAGGCAACCTGGAAAAACTTAAGATGGCTGTGCAGTACGGAGCCGATGCAGTATACCTTGCCGGTAAACTATTTGGGCTTCGTACAGCTTCCGATAATTTCAGCTTTGACGAGATGAAAGAAGGGGTATCCTATGCCCATGAACATGGGAAAAAGGCATACCTGACCATGAATATCATTGCCCATAATCAAAACGTCGGTAATGTTGTGTCCTTTTTAGAGGAGGCAGTAGAAACCGGGATTGACGGGGTGATCGTATCTGATCCCGGTATATTCCAGATCATAAGGGAGACCCAGCCCGATCTGCCCATTCATATCAGCACCCAGACCAGCACCGCCAACTACAGGACGGTGGAATTCTGGCACAGGCTTGGCGCAAAAAGGATTGTTCTTGCCAGGGAGCTGTCTTATGATGAGATCCGTGAGATCCGTCAAAAGGTGCCCGATGCGGAGCTGGAGGTCTTCATCCACGGAGCCATGTGCATATCCTATTCGGGCAGGTGCCTTTTAAGCAATTACATGGCCGGCCGTGATGCCAACCAGGGCGACTGTGCCCATCCCTGCAGGTGGCGCTACCATCTGGTGGAGGAAAAAAGACCCGGGCAATATTACCCTATTGAAGAATACAGTTCGGGAACCTTTGTTTTTAATTCAAAAGACCTTTGCCTTTTGCCCCATCTGCCCGAACTCATCCAAAGCGGTGTGACCAGCCTGAAGATCGAAGGAAGGGTGAAGAGTTCCTTCTATGTGGCCACGGTTGTAAAGGCGTACAGGGAAGCCATTGACGCCTTTTATGAGGGCAGGTTTCAGGATGCGGACCAGTGGATGGAAGAGGTGGGAAAGGTAAGCAACAGGGATTTCACAACGGGCTTTTTCTATGGAAAGCCTGGATCTGAAGCCCATAATTACAACACCAGTTCATATATCCGTCGCTACGATTTCATAGGCCTTGTTACAGGTTATGATAAAGAGGCAGGAAGGCTCATTGTGGAGCAGAGGAATCATTTCAGATCCGGTGATACCATAGAGATACTGCCGCCGAAAGGTTCTTTTACACAATTGACCCTTAAGGAATTATATGACGAAGAAGGGAACAAAATAGAATCAGCACCCCATCCCCAGATGAAGGTGCTATTGGCGGGCATTCCTCCATTTCCCGTGAATAGTATTTTAAGAAGGAGATCATCAAACGGTAGTACTGGTAAAACAGCGGAAAGCGGTTTATAATCCAAAGATTAGAAATTTTTAATGTTATACTGAAATAACCTGTGGTATGATAGTAGTGTGAAAAAAGCTGTTGAGGCAGCAGGATAATAAAGCAAATAATAATCCTATAAGGAGGTCTTATTTATGTCATTCTTAGACGATGTAAAAAAGTTTGGAAAGAACCTGACAGATAAGGGTAAAGACATTGTTGAGATTACCAAGCTCAATTCCCAAATCAGCACTGAAAAGGAAACCATTAAGGGAATCTATCTCAAGATTGGTGAACAGGTTTATCAGGAATTCAAGAACGGCACCGAAAGCCCATATGCAGAGCTTTGCGGTCAGATAGCTGAGATCGAGACCAAGATCCAGGAACTCTCCGACAAGGTTCTTGAGCTGAAAAACGCACTTAAATGCCCCAGCTGTGGCACAGAGGTAACCAAGGAGAATGCCTTCTGTCCTAAATGTGGCGCAAAGCTTGGCGAGTAATTGCTGGAATAACCAAACCTGCGGCCTTTGGCCGCTTCTTTTTTTGCGTCAGCCCAAGGCTGGAGTATTGGAATAACCGGGTGATGGACGATGCAGAACAATAAAAAAGATATACGGGCGGCCATGATGAAGCGCAGAAGGAATCTTGACAATGGCTCTGTGCTGGCGCTATCAGATATAATCCAAAAAAGAATTGTGGAAAGCCGGTTTTTTAAAGAAAGTTCGGTAATCATGGCCTATATGCCAATACAGAACGAGATAAGGACTGATCTCCTTATAGAGAGGGGGATTGCCTCAGGAAAGACAATACTGCTACCGCGCGTAAAAGATGCGGAAACAATGGAGGCAGTTCCCATTAAAAACCTGCATTCAGACCTCAATAAAGGGTCCATGGGAATCATGGAACCTGATCTTTCCATACCCGCCGCAAATCCTCAGACCATTGATCTTGTCATCCTTCCGGGAATCGCATTCGACAGGAAGGGATATCGTATAGGCTTTGGCGGTGGTTATTATGATCGATTCATAACGCAGCTCAGAGATGACTGCATACTGCTGGCACCCGCCTATGATTTTCAAGTGTTGGAACATGTCCCTTCTGAGGCTTTTGACCAACCGGCGGATCTGGTTGTAACCGAGAAGGAGATCATTCACATTTCATTAGAAAAGGCTCGTTCGTATGGTAAAATAGAATGAAGATCATAAGAAGGGGTATGAGGATTGAAAGATTTTGTCCATCTGCATCTTCATAGCGAATACAGCCTTTTGGACGGTGCGTGCAGAATTCCGAAACTGGTGGAGCAAGCCGCTGAGATGGGGATGAAGAGTCTTGCCATCACCGATCATGGTGTTATGTATGGCGTGATAGACTTTTACAAGGCATGCAAAAAAGCGGGCATAAAGCCCATACTGGGCTGCGAGGTCTACACTGCGAGAAGATCCCATACCGATAAGGATCCGCGTCTTGATGCTGAACAGGGACATTTGATCCTTCTTGCCGAAAACAACATTGGATACCGTAATCTCATCAAGCTGGTATCCCTGGGCTTTACTGATGGTTTCTACTATAAGCCCCGTATTGATTATGACCAGCTGGCTGAACACTCGGAAGGGCTCATTGCATTAAGCTCGTGCCTGGCCGGCGATATTCCCCAAATGATTCTCCAGCATGAATATGAAAGGGCAAAAGAGCTTGCCCTGCGCCTTGAATCCATTATGGGAAAGGGTAATTTCTATCTGGAACTTCAGCATAATGGCCTACGGGAGCAGCAGCTAGTCAATACACAACTCATAAAACTGTCACAGGAAACGGGCATTCCCCTTGTGGCTACAAATGATGTCCACTATATCAGCAAGGAAGACGCAAAAGCCCAGGAAATCCTTATATGCATCCAGACAGGCAAGACTATTGAGGATCCTGACCGTCTCATGTTTGAAACCGATGCCTTCTATCTGAAATCTCCCGATGAGATGTGGGAGCATTTTGAGGGATGTCCCCAGGCCCTTGAAAATACCCTGCGGATAGCCGATCGCTGCAACGTGGAGATCACTTTTGGAGAGCTGCATTTTCCAAGCTTTGATATACCTGATGGCTATACTCACTATGAATATCTCAAACTGCAATGCGATAAGGGTTATAAGAGCCGCTATGGTGATAATGATGAGCATTATAAGCGGCTGGAGTATGAACTGTCTGTCATAAGCCAGATGGGGTATGTGGACTATTTTCTCATTGTATGGGATTTTATAAGGTATGCCAGGGACAATGGCATCATGGTCGGACCCGGAAGGGGATCGGCAGCCGGAAGCCTTGTGGCCTATTGCCTTGGGATTACCAATGTGGATCCTATAAAGCACGACCTGATCTTTGAACGTTTTCTCAACCCGGAACGAATTAGCATGCCCGACATAGATATAGACTTCTGCTACGTGAGAAGGCAGGAGGTAATAGACTATGTGGTGAGAAAATATGGCGAGGACCGGGTTGCCCAAATAATAACCTTTGGAACCATGGCTGCAAGGGCAGCCGTCCGGGATGTGGGAAGAGCCCTGGCCATACCCTACAATGATGTGGACAAGGTGGCCAAAATGATACCCATGATGCCCGGCAAGCATATTACTATTGAAAGTGCCATAGAAGCCAATCCGGAACTCAAGGCTCTTTATAGCAAGGACAATGTGATGAAGGAATTGCTTGATATGGCTAAAAGCCTTGAGGGCATGCCACGCCATGCGTCCACCCATGCAGCGGGCGTGGTTATTTCCAGCCGCCCCATCACAGACCTTGTACCCCTATATCGCAATGAAGACCTGATTTCCACCCAGTTTCCCATGAACACCCTTGAAGAACTGGGACTTGTGAAGATGGATTTTCTGGGCCTTAGAACAATAACGGTGATAAGGGATACCCTGAATCTCATCAGGGATCACAGGGGAATTTCAATAGATATTGAGCAGATTGACTATGATGATCCAGCTGTTTATGAAATGATAAGCAGGGGAGAGACATCGGGAGTCTTCCAGCTTGAAAGCACCGGCATGACCCAGTTCTTCCGTGAACTCCAGCCATCCACCTTGGAGGATATCATTGCTGGCATCTCCCTCTACAGACCGGGCCCCATGGATCAGATTCCAAGATATATAAGGAACAAGAGAAATCCTGAACATATTTCCTATACCACAGAAAAACTTAAACCCATCCTTGACGTGACCTATGGATGTATGATCTATCAGGAACAGGTCATGCGGGTATGCCGAGATCTGGCAGGGTATTCCCTCGGACGCTCGGATCTCGTGAGAAGAGCCATGTCCAAAAAGAAGAAGGACGTGATGGATGCCGAGAGAAAGAATTTTGTCTACGGCAGTACCGATGAAGAGGGGAATGTACTTATCCCAGGTGCCATACGCAACGGTGTGGACGAAAAAACTGCCCACAGGATCTTTGATGAGATGATGGATTTTGCCAGCTATGCCTTCAATAAATCCCATGCCGCCGCCTATGCCTATGTGGGATACCAAACTGCCTGGCTAAAGTGCCACTATCCTGTGGAATTCATGGCAGCGCTGCTCAATAGCTTTGTAGGAAGCCTTGGCAAAGTGTCTCAGTATGTCCTTGAATGCAAAAAGATGGGGATCGAAGTACTGGCACCTGCCATCAATGAAAGCCTTGGCGGATTCTCTGTTTCCATGGATAAGATCCGGTTTGGGCTCACTGCTGTCAAGCATGTGGGTGATAGCCTGGTGAGGAATATAATTGAAGAGAGGGACAAGAATGGTCCGTTTACGAGCTTCATCGACTTTTGCGAGAGGATGGATGGCAAGGATCTGAATAAGAGGGCTGTTGAGAGCCTCATAAAATGTGGTGCCTTCGATGGCTTTGGCGTATACAGGTCACGGCTTATGGCCTCCTATGAGAAAATTCTGGAGCGAGTGTCCGCAAAGAGAAAGAGCATGATGACAGGCCAATTCTCCCTCTTTGATGTCATGCCCGAAGAAGACAGGATCGCCACCATAGAATGGCCACAGATGGAGGAATACGATAAAAGGCTACTCCTTGCCATGGAGAAGGATATGCTGGGATTGTACCTGACAGGACATCCCCTTGATACCTTTGAAGACCAGATCAGGCAGCATGTCACTCATTTTTCATATGAGTTTGAGGTATCGGAGGAAGAGGATCACCATGAAAACAAGCTTTCCGACAACCAGTTTGTTCGCATAGCGGGACTTGTGGCGGATGTCAAGACAATCAGTACCAAGAATAACAGGTTGATGGCCTTCGTTACCGTTGAAGACCTTTACGGTCAGATGGAAGTTGTGGTATTTCCGAATATCTACGAGGAATGCTCCAGATTTCTGGATTCAGATTCCCCGATATGGGTGGAAGGCCGCATAAATCTTAAAGAGGATGAGCAGGCTAAGATTCTGGCCAGCCAGATAAGACCTCTGATACTCGAATTTGGCCATACCAATGGTGACGGAAGCCATGCTGCAAAAGAAGATGCCATGCAATATCAATCTGATTGTCCGGATAATCTTCCAGATATGAACCAGGCCGTCCGCGGGAAAATAATAAAGATAATGTTCTCCGAGGATGTCCCGGAAATAAAACGCAGGGCAGTTCTTTCCCTGCTAAGGTATTTTGAAGGTACGGATCGGGCTCTTATCTACCTTCAGAATGCCACAAAACCTGCCATGAAGATGAATACAAGGGTAGACCCCAATGTTTATTCCGAGCTTGTTGAGATACTGGGAAATAACCTGGTGAAACTTTGCTAGAAGTCTTTTCGGGGAATTGTTCTACTTGCACTTTTAACTAAAATAATATATATTAATCTGGGGTGATGAATTGGAAAAGTTTGATCTTGAAAAGGCTTATTCTGATTATATAGTCATTGCCGCCGAAGAAAACGGAGTCAATGTTATTGGACTTACAAGGGGTAAGGATACCAGACTACATCATACAGAGATTATCGATAAGGGTGAGGTGCTGGTTGCCCAGTTTACCGAGCAAACATCAGCTATCAAGATCAGAGGTAAAGCAAAGATTTATAGCAGTCATGGTGTAATTGAGTCCGGAAGCAAACAGGGAGGGCATCCATAATTATGTGGACGGTCGTTTACATGGCACAAAACAAGGAAATGGCTGAAAAGCTGAAGTCAATCCTTGAAGAGAGTGGTATACTTGTTAGGATCAACCCCATTAATCGCAAAGAAAAAGTAGACGATTATTTTGAGGTTTCTGTTCCTGAAGCCGAGGTGGAAGAAGCGCATGGTATTATCATAGAAAAAGGATTTTGATGCTTATTGATTTATCAACCCGCTTCGGTACAAGGTTATGTCAAATCACGGACAAGCCTGGTAACCAAAAAGCGGAGGCAGCCGTGGTTTATTACAGAAAGGCAAAAACAATGTTTTAAACAGCAATCGGCCCGTGTTCCAAACACGGGCTTTTGCAAAAGCAAGAGTGGAAGGCGATGGTTAGAGACGAGTGGTTGGAGGTTGGAGTAATAGATTGGCTTCGAGGTCTGAGATTGCCGCGCTCCACTACCGTTCCGCTCGCAATGACACCAAAAACGTCATTGCGAGAAGGCAAAGCCGACGAAGCAATCTCTGCACCTGAAATGACACCAAAAACGTCATTGCGAGAAGGCAAAGCCGACGAAGCAATCTCAGCGTAAATGCAGGGAAACACGATGATGGAGGTTTGCGAAATATGGGCAGTGTGGGTACCATTGGCGTTCTCACCAGTGGCGGGGATGCCCCGGGCATGAATGCCGCAATAAGAGCTGTGACAAGAGCCGGAATATATCACGGATTCAAGGTATATGGAATTCATAAAGGATATGATGGACTTCTCAATGGAAATATCAAGGAGTTCACCCTTCGTTCGGTTGGCGATATCATCCAGCGTGGGGGAACGGTCCTCCAAACAGCACGTTCAGCCGAATTCGGCACTGAAGAAGGTGTGAAAAGGGGTATATCCATGGCCAGGGTTTTCGGGATTGATGCTCTGGTGGTAATCGGCGGCGATGGTTCCTTCCGCGGCGCAAGGGATCTGGCTCGGCTTGGGATGAAGGTTGTAGGCATTCCGGGTACTATTGACAATGATATATCCTGCACCGATTACACCATCGGATATGATACAGCAATGAATACAGTGCTGGACGCCATAGACAAAATTCGTGATACGGCTTATTCCCACGAACGCTGCAGTGTGATGGAGGTCATGGGAAGGCATGCCGGATGGATTGCTGTAAACTGCGGTATTGCAGGCGGTGCCGAAGCTGTGATCATACCGGAACACGATTTTGATATCGACAAGGATATAATACTCCCCATAATTGAAGGAAGAAACCGCGGTAAGAAGAACTACCTGGTGATCGTAGCCGAAGGAATTGGCGGAGTTGCAGAAATAGCAAAATACATTGAAGAAAAAACCGATATTATTACCAGGGAAACAATCCTGGGGCACATACAAAGGGGAGGATCCCCCACCATGACCGACAGGGTTATGGCAAGCAGAATGGGTGTATATGCGGTTGAACTCCTTAAAAATGGACAGTTTAACCGGGTTGTGGCCTCCAAGGGCGGAAGGATTGTGGATTACGACATTGATGAGGCGCTCAATATGAAGAAGACGATTGATGAGGAACTCATCAATATTGGTAAAATTCTGGCGTTATAAGGTGTGTTTTATTATGGCAACAGAGACCAGATTCCCCGTACGATATGCTGAAACAGACCAGATGGGAGTGGTTCACCATTCGGTCTATCCTGTATGGTTTGAGTGTGGAAGAACTGAACATATCAAATCATATGGGTTTCCCTACCATGAACTTGAGAAATCGGGTATCATGCTTCCCCTTGTCCGACTGGGAGTGGAGTACAAGAGGCCTGTCCAGTACGGCGATATAGTGATTATCCGCACATACATCACCGAAGCAACAAAGGTCAGACTTTTAATCTCCTATGACGTATATGTGGATGGAGATCCTCAGCTCAGAGCCAGGGGGTTTACAGAGCATGCCTGGACTTCTTCGGATCTGAAGCCTGTTAATCTTTCAAAATATAGACCTGATGTTTATGAACGGTTGATCCCAATGTTTAATGAAGCAACAGGAGAAAAAACCGAAAGATGAGTACGATATTCAAACACGTTCCCAACTTGCTTACAATATTGAGGATGGCGGCAGTCCCGGTTTTCTATGTGTTGATGAGGGACGATAAAATAACTGCTGCGGTATGGGTATTTTTATTTGCAGAGTTTACCGATGTGCTTGACGGAATAATAGCAAGAAAATTCAACCTTGAAACTCCCTTTGGCAAGATCGCCGATCCGGTTGCCGACAAGATGATGCAGCTGACAGCGCTATTTGTATTGGGAGGCAAGGATATGATTCCCGCTATCATTCCTTATCTGGTTCTGTTTAAGGAGCTGTTCCTCCTGATTTCAGGGCTCTATCTTATCAGAAAGAATATAGATATGTCATCCAAATGGTTTGGAAAGCTTACGTCGGTTTTATTCTTTGTTGCCATCATGATGGCTTTTCTGGGAGTTTCCAGGAACATTACCGATGTGATGTTGTGGATATGCGTGGGCATGGCTGTATTCGCATCCATCATGTATATCAGGAATTACTTTAAGCAGGTGGAGAAAAAGCAAGTTGAGAATAAGACGGTGTCTTAAGGTCTAAAGAAGGCTAGTGGATTCATCAAAAAAAGCGGGATTACATCCCGCTTTTAGCATTTTAATTGCAGCATCCGCCGCTAAAGAGACCCCTGTCCCAGAAAAGACAAAGGAATATAAGAATAAAGAACAGTACAGTGCAATCGCTTCCAAAACCGGTTCTTGCTCCCAAGACATTATCCATAACGGCACCTCCTTCCGGGAAAAGTCAATTCACCAACCTTGTCAACAGGGTGATATGTTAGAGCAGCCGCCCCTATCCCAGAAAAGCAGCAGGAAAAGGATGATGAACATAAGAACTTCGCAATTGTCACCCAAACCTTTAAAGAATCCCATATAATAACCTCCCATGCCTTTTTGAACTCAATACATTCTATTCCAATCCATACAAATGGGTTACAAGACAGGTCATAGGATTTTGAACAAGCCATAGAAGGTGCCTTTTGGACCTGCCTTATCAATCAAACCAGCCATGTCTGATTATTTATTAGTGGGCAGGTGGCATCCCGAACGCCGCACTTAAAATCCTGAACAACCACTACGCTTTTTGTTCTATGTTTCAGTACTGTTGAATAGGATAAGACTGTGGATTGGACATAATGGGGGAATTGTTTGTGAAAGACGGGTCATACACTTCAACCAGCAGCACAGGGGACTATTTGAGAAGCTTGCTTAAATGCGTTTCAGTCTCATTCATTCTCACCTTTGTGATCCTCGTATTTGCAGCTCTTCTTCTTTGTTTTACCGATTTTCCTGAGAAATACACGCTTCCTTCGGCTATCGCAGCCACGGTGCTGGGGGTTCTGGCCGGAAGCTACAAGGCTGCCAGGAGGAATCAGGACAGGCGTATTATATCGGCATTGATACTGGCTGTGATATATGCGATCATGGCCTATTTCATCGGATGCCTTGTCCAGGGAAAGATTATGATAAGCAGCAATACAGCGCTCTTTGCAGCAATTGTACTGATTACGGCGGCGATCGGAGGAATTCTGGCTGGCAGGACTAAAAAGCCCACAAGCAAATACAAGGGCGGTTCAGGTATGCTTCCTCATAGGTTCAAAAAGGGCAGTACAGGATACAAATTGGGAAAGAGCAGTTAACCCGTCGTATGGCAGCCCTCAGCCATATAATGTAATTGAATTTGAACATGGGATAAGTTATAATAAGGATGACAGGGGATGATTGTCTCTTGTCGTTTTTATATTAAAAAAGCGCTTGCTGTGTGCATTTGGGCAGTAAGAGCCGGGTAAGATATGGGAAGCAGACAGAGTTTCTTACATCTTTATATAGGTGAGGGAAAAGGGAAGACCACGTCTGCCGTAGGCATGGCAATAAGAGCCGCAGGACGGAACTGGTCGGTTTTGTTTTGCCAATTCCTGAAATCTGCTGATACCGGAGAACTGATGATCATGAAGGAATTGAAGGACAGAATCACACTGTTTCGTCCCACCATGAGGCATAAAGGCTTTTTATGGAATCAGACTCCGCAACAAATGGAGGAAACCAGAGCCGATCTTGAGCAGGGTTTGAATAAAATCATGGAGATGGTTGAGAACCAGCCCTTCGACATGATTGTGATGGATGAGGTATTGGATGTAATTCATTCAGGACTCATCCCGGAGAGCCATATATGCAGTTTGATTTACCAAAACCCATCCGAATGGGTTCTGACCGGGAGAACAGCATCTGAAACCCTTATGAACCAGGCCGATTATATTACCCGGATGGAACCTGTCAGACATCCTTTTCAAAAGGGAATCAAGGCAAGACAAGGGGTTGAGTATTGATATATTCTGCCTACAAGCCCAGGTAGATCGGTACATCCCTTAAAAGATTGCGGGGAACATACTTCTCACTTCGTTATCGAAAGGAACGCTGAAATGGATAAAAGATTTAAGGCAACTTTGGCAGTATTGGTTATATTATTGCTGATTTCCGGCATCCTGTATCTTGTATTCAGAACCCAGCCGGAACCCGATATGTCCCAAAACACACCCACTCCTGAGGCATCGCCAACGGTTATCCCAACGCCATCTCAGGAACCTATGGAAACGCCAATAGAAACTCCCATAGAAACACCTGAGACAACTCCCGAGGTTACACCCGAGCCGCAGGATGAAAGGCCTGGGCACTTGATCAGAACCGATTATGAAGACTTCCTGCCCAATGAATCGGGGGAAATCCCCATTATCATGTTTCATCGGTTTGTGGAAGAATATGATGGATCTGACAAGGAATACACCACTACCTTCAGTGAATTTGAGGCTATACTGGAGACCTTGTATAACCAGGGCTTTAGGTTGATCAGCATGCGTGACTTCATCGAATGCAATATAGACGTGCCTGCGGGCACAATGCCCATGGTGTTTACCTTTGACGATGGCACACCAGGACAGTTTAACCTGATTGAAGAGGATGGCATCCTAAAGGTTAACCCCAAATCCGCGGTAGGCATCATGATGGCCTTTAACGAAAAGCATCCTGATTTCGGGCTGAAGGGTATCTTCTATGTCAATATGGATATTGGCGACAATACCTTCAAGGGTGCCGGCAGCCTGGAGGATCGTTTCCGGTTCTTGCAGGATAATGGGCTTGAGCTGGGAACCCACACCTGGGGACATGTGAACTATAAAACACAGGTAAAAACTGCGGAACAGGTTATAGAGAGTCTTGGTAAGAATCAGGAGGCTGCCTATTCCGTAATTCCCGATCTTGAGTTTTATTCATTGGCTCTGCCCTACGGCAGTATTCCAGGATCTGATGACCTCAAGGCACTTTTGAGGGAAGGAACATACAAAGATATTAGCTATGAGCACAAAAGCATCATGGCGGTTGGCTCAAACCCATCAAAACCAACCATTTCTCCGGATTATAATCCGGGCTATGTTCCAAGGATCAGGATGCAGGGGATGGAGCCGGTAATTCAGGATCTGACTTGGTGGCTTCCGAAGATGACACCTGATAGGATGTTTGTGAGCGACGGTGATCCCAATACCATAGTGGTTCCTGAAAGCAGGAGAGACAGGGTGGATGAATCCAGGCTCAACGGCAAAACTCTCATACAGTACTAGAGCGGGTCGCAGCAACTGGGAAACATTGATTATTTTTAATAATTGATGTACAATATGATATAAGGATGGTATTTTTGTATTTCTAGATTCACTCTGCGCTCTGCAAGTCCAGAGTCTTTTTATCATGCTTTTTTGAAGGAGGTCTTTATAAATGTCACTTAGGGAATCCAAAAACCTGGAAAAACAAATGGAAGACAACGAAGTTAAGAAGAAGGCTATCAAACTGGTAATTGCTCACCTTAAGAGAAAGGTTTCTAAAGAATATATGGGAATCGAATACCTGGTTGCATGGCTGGAGGAAATGGATGAACTACTTAAGGCAGAGGATTTTGATATTAAGGAATACCATCGCATGAGAAGACAGCTGAACAGTGTTATAGAAAGTACTCTGGACGAAGAGATGCGAACCAAGCTCAGAAACTCATGGTATAGTTTCGGAAGAGCCCTGGAGAAAAAAGCTGGGCCATATTAAAAACCCCGATTATAATAATCGGGGTTTTTAATATGGTTACGATGCATCGTATACACCGATGTCATCGTGGAGGGAGAAGCTACTCTATATAAACCTGTGCATCACTTTTTCTGCTCATCAAGAAAGGCTTTTCCGCTCTTAATGGAAACCAGTATACTTTCCGCGGCAGGCCCGCCTGGAACCCTTCTTCCATTGACGCAGGCATCAAGACTGATCTCATCATATACATCATTTGAGATGTGACCGGAGAAATTTTGCATCTCTTCTAAAGTCAGATCCTCCAAAGCTATTTTTTTTTCGATGCAATAGGCTACCATCTTGCCCACAATCTCATGACTGTCACGGAAGGGAACACCCTTCTTAACTAGATAATCTGCCAGGTCCGTAGCATTTGTAAAGCCTCCTTTGGCGGCGTTTAGCATACAGGACTTGTTTATTTTCATGGTATCAAGCATCCTGTTAAAAACCATGAGACAGCCCTTCACAGTATCCACCGCATCGAACATGGCCTCCTTATCCTCCTGCATGTCCTTGTTGTAGGCCAGGGGAAGACCCTTCATAACGGTGAGGAGGGACATGAGGCTTCCAAAGACGCGCCCGCTCTTACCACGCACCAATTCTGCAGCATCCGGGTTCTTCTTTTGGGGCATGATGCTTGAACCGGTACTGTAGGCATCATCCAGTTCAATAAAGCCGAATTCGAGAGAACTCCAAAGGATGATCTCCTCACTGAAACGGCTCAGATGAACCATGATAATGGACAGGCAGGAGGCAAGCTCAATGGCAAAGTCACGGTCACTGACGCCGTCCAGGCTGTTTTCTGTAATTCGCTCAAATTCCAACTCCTCAGCTACCATCATACGGTTTATGGGGTAAGTGGTTGAGGCGAGGGCACCGGAACCCAGGGGCATGACATTCATCCGCCTGTAGCAGTCATTCAGACGCTCAATATCACGCCTGAACATCTGGAAGTATGCCATGAGATGGTGTGCCAGGGTGATGGGCTGAGCCCTTTGGAGGTGGGTATAGCCGGGCATGATGGTGTCAAGATTGTTTTCAGAAAGCTTTAATAGTATGCTCTCAAGGTCAATCAACAGTGCTTTAATAGCTTTGATCTCATCCCGAAGAAACATACGAAAATCAAGAGCCACCTGATCATTACGGCTTCTGCCGGTATGCAGCTTTTTTCCCACCTGGCCGATCCTGTCAATCAGGATGTTCTCAATATTCATATGAATATCCTCGGCCGCCACATCAAATTCGATTTTACCCTTCTCAATATCATCAAGGATTTCAAACAGGGCTTTTCTTATTAGCTGTGCATCAGCCGAAGATATGATCCCGCACTCCCCAAGCATTCTTACATGGGCTGCGCTTCCCAGAATATCCTGACGATACATCCTGCTGTCAAATCTGATGGATGCATTAAAATCATCCATCAATGAGTCTGTTTCTTTTTTAAACCTTCCAGACCAAAGCTTCATGTCTTTTCTCTCCCAATGCTTTTTCGCCTGCAAAACGCCTTGCCGTTGCCGGAAGACAACCAGTTATATGATGGGGGGGGAGAATCCATATAGGGGCTGCTTCCGGCAACACAGGCTTAATCTATATTATTGGCTTTTTTCATGGTGGCCTGAACCTTCATGGGAAGTCCAAACAGATTGATAAAGCCCTCTGCGTCTTTTTGGTTGTATATTTCATCTTCACCGAAGGTGCAAAGATCTTCACTGAAAAGAGAATAGGGGGATTCCACGCCTGCAGGGATGATATTGCCTTTATACAACTTCAGCCTTACATTACCGGTGACATACTTCTGAGTAACATCAACAAAGGCGGAAAGGGCTTCCCTCAATGGCGTAAACCACTGTCCATAGTAGACAAGCTCGGCAAACCTCTGAGCGACAATATCCTTATAATGCAGTGTGTCACGGTCGATACAGATGAGCTCCAGTTCCCTGTGCGCTGCATAAAGAATGGTTCCTCCAGGTGTTTCATATACACCCCTGGATTTCATACCCACGAGACGGTTTTCCACGATATCAGTGATACCAATTCCGTTCTTTCCACCAATGCTGTTGAGCTCCTCCAACATCCTGACCGGACTCAGTTTTTCGCCATTAAGGCTGACAGGGATACCCTGTTCAAAGCCCAGTTCGATATAGGTAGGTTCATCGGGAGCCTTTTCAGGGGTTACCGAAAGTTGTAGCAGCCTGTCATACAAGGGTTCATTGGCAGGGTTTTCAAGCTCCTGTCCTTCATGGCTCAGATGCCAGATGTTCCTGTCGCGGCTATAATTGGATTCCTTAGTAACGGGGATGGGAATATCCCTTGCAGCAGCATAGTCTATGGCATCCTCCCTTGAACGGATATCCCAGATCCTCCAGGGAGCAATAATCTTGAGTTCGGGTGCAAGTGCCTTGATTGTCAGCTCAAATCTAACCTGATCGTTACCCTTTCCGGTGGCACCATGGGCAATTGCAACGGCGCCTTCCTTCTTTGCAATCTCCACAAGGCGTTTAGCAATAATGGGGCGTGCAAAGGATGTTCCCAGAAGATATTTACCTTCATATACGGCTCCTGCCTTCAGGGTGGGGTAGACATAATCTGTTATGAACTCCTCGGTAAGATCCTCTATGTAGATCTTTGAGGCACCGGTTTTAATAGCCTTCTCATGTAAGGGCTCCAATTCCTCGCCCTGTCCCACATCTGCCGCCATGGCGATCACTTCATAATTATAGTTTTCCTTAAGCCAGGGGATGATGATGGATGTATCCAGTCCTCCTGAATAAGCGAGTACAACTTTTTCCCTGCTACTCATGAAAATCTCTCCAATCTGTGCTAATATTAATGAAAAAGGTTTATTAATAAGGTCAAATTATAACATATATAACATGATAACAATACCTTAGACCTTAAGATATAATAATTATACATCGTAATGAATAAATATTCAACAACATTTTTTTGTCACACAATGGAATGAAAGGATACGAATATGATCATTTTCGGAGTGGATCCGGGATTTGCTATCACTGGATATGGTGTAATAGAATACAAAAACAATAAATTTAAAACCATCGATTATGGCGTTATTACAACCGATGCAAAGACTGATTTGCCCCAAAGGCTTTATGTCATTAACGACAAGCTTCAGGAGCTTCTGGGGCAGTACAAACCCGATGTCATGTCTGTTGAGGAACTGTTCTTCAATACCAACATAAAAACCGCCATAGCGGTGGGGCATGGCAGGGGTGTGGTACTGCTGACAGCGGCAAAGGCCGGGATACCCGTCTTTGAATATACGCCTTTACAGGTTAAACAATCAGTGGTGGGGTATGGAAGAGCAAAAAAGGAACAGGTACAGTATATGGTCAAGATTCTTCTATCGCTGGACAGCATACCCAAGCCCGATGATGCGGCCGATGCGCTGGCTGTTGCCATATGCCATGCCCATAGCAGCGGAATGGGCAACAGGCTCAGGATCAGACAGTATTAAATCTAAATTCCAACATCAATTGTCTTAAATCTAGGTTGGGCGAATGTTGCCTGTTATTGCGAGGGTGAAGACTAAGAAACGAATCAAAAAAAGGTATTAAAACAGCCGGTTCTCTGGAAACCGGCTAATAATTTATATGGCTGCGGATCAAGGATTTGAACCCTGACAAACTGATCCAGAGTCAGTCGTGCTACCATTACACCAATCCGCAACATATTTAACATGACGAAAACTATTATAATATGATTATGTGAGCATTTCAAGTATAAAATTACGAAAATTTTTGGAACAGTAAGGGGCGGAAAGAAACTCCGCCCCTTAATTTACTATCTTTTTCCGATCATACTGGGAATATCCATCCAAATGGATCGGGTCTTTCGCAGTACTGGATGCTCGTCAGTTCGTCATAGAGCCTTTGAGAAATTTCACCTATTCTTCCGCCGCTCAATGTCATGCGCTGATCATTCCAGAACAGTTCCCCAATGGGTGAGATAACTGCAGCAGTACCAGTACCAAAGGCTTCCTTCAATAAACCCTTTTCATTGGCATCACTGATTTCCTGAATGGAGATCTTTCTTTCAGAAACCTTAAGTCCCCAGGATCTTAACAGCTCAATGCAGGATTTTCTTGTGATACCGGGAAGAATGCTACCATTTAATTCGGGAGTGATGACCTCATCGCCGATAACAAAGAATACATTCATGGTACCGACTTCTTCAACGTATTTTCTCTCAACACCATCAAGCCACAATACCTGTGTGTAACCAAGCTCCTTGGCATCCTGCTGTGCCTTCAGGCTGGCAGCGTAATTGCCTGCAGTCTTTGCTGCGCCTATACCCCCGGTTACAGCACGGACATATTTGGATTCCACATATATCTTCACCGGGTTGAGACCTTCCTTATAATAGGCGCCAACGGGTCCGGTTATGATCAGGAAATGATATGTGCTAGAAGGGCGGACTCCCAGGTATGGATCAGTGGCATAAATAAAAGGCCTTATATACAGTGATGTACCCGGTGCATCCGGTACCCAGTCCCTGTCAATATCAACCAGTTTTTTCAGGGCTTGAAGGGCTAGTTCTTCATCGATCCTGGGGATGCAGAGTCTGTCACAGGATTGATTAAGACGCTTCATGTTTTCATCAGGACGGAACATTACAACCTTGTTGTCCTTGGTTCTGTATGCCTTCAGGCCTTCAAATATGGTCTGTCCATAATGAACCACCATGATGGAAGGATCATAGGCTATGGGACCATAGGGGATGATTCTCGGATCATGCCATCCCTTGCCTTCTGTATACTCCATCAAGAACATGTGGTCTGAAAAAACCTGTCCAAATCCAAGGTTTTCTGCGGATGGTTTTTCCTTTGGATTCCTGGTTAATTCAATCTTTATATCCATATCTATCACTCTCCTTCGAAAAATATCTTACACCTTTATTCATAAAAAATCCACTTTTTTGTTTATTTAAGATTACTGCGCAATCCCAGACGGAAAGCCCCTTCCAATACACAAATTTCCAGCATATAGCACCTTGCTTCTATTTTACAAGAACGCTTCTTCGCTATGACGGTCTGGTGAAACATCCTGCTTTCAAATAAAAAGGCAGTACATGGATTGTACTGCCTGAATGATTTGCTCAGTATTAAAGCTTAAGCAGGATTTGCTCCTGTTCCGGTTGAAGGAGCCTCGTTTGACTTGCCCACCATTTCCTTGAACTTCTTGCTCATGCCCTGAAGCTTTCCATGGAGGTCATAGCTGGGCTCAGCACCATAGGCCACTTTCAGGTAACCACACATCATATTGATCATGATGATGGGATCTATAACACCCCATTTGATCACGGTTATAAACAGGATGGTCAGTATATAAGCGATGATTCTACCAGCAGCTCCGGCTCCTGATATGATTCCCAGGAAGATACCGTTGAAAACAAAGAAAGCTACCACATAGAACAGGACAAGGAAGAGGAGGATCTTAGCACCTGTTTTCAAAACGGTCTTCCAGTTCTGTACATAGAGGACAACACCATCGCATGCACTCTTCCAAACATTCTGCCCTTCATGGAGGAATATGTAGGCCATTATACACTCGTCAACATAATTAAGTATGATGTCAACGAATTTATTAAGTATATTAACGATACCTTTAACACCCGGGATGAAGCTTAACAATGAGCCTATTCCGCCGATTGCCCTTTGAATCTGCCTTACAGCCCCTGCCATCAGCCTATCCAAAACAAAGAGGGCATTGGAAGCTACAAAGAATTTTTTAACCTTTGACACACCATACTGATACATGCTGAAGTCTTCAGGAACACCGCCATGAATTGCCATATCCGCAACAACAGCAACATGGGCAGCTTTGATCATGTATGTGATGTACTCACGAAGAAGTCTGTAAATGTACCAGCCACCACCGCCGAAAAGAGCTACTAAGATTATTGCCATGAATCCCTTTGGCTCAATAGCGCCAAGTATCTTAAGGACGATGAAAGCATAGATGCACATCCCAATAAAGAAAATGACATAGGCGGCAAGACGGATCAACATGAAAGGAATGGTTTTCCTCACAATAGCAGATGGTTTCATGAAGAGGCCTCCTTATTACATTATTTTTCAATACTATATCATATTATAAAATACAGCACAACAAAGAAAATAGCACAAATTAACAGAATTCACGTATCAATAGGCCAAATACTTTAATTATGGAAGAGATCTATGTAAATTCCCTGTTTTTCAGTATTTATAACCGATGTTGCGCAGCAGGCAGGGGAATGGTAAGCTTATAAAGTGCCAGAAGAAAATAATTTTACGGAGAGTATTTAAATGGGACGATTATTGACCCCTGATGCCTATATTAAGTCCATATATTCAATAAGTCCGGAAGGCCTGAAAAAAGAGGGTATCAAGGGACTTATCCTTGATATTGACAATACCCTTGTGCCCACCTATACCAGGGATGCAGATATAAAGGTTAAAACCTTTGTGGATAGTCTTAAGAAAAACGGCATCAAAACAGTCATTGTCTCAAATGCAAAACAGGAGAGAGTGGAGCAGTTTTGCCGCCATCTTGATATTGATTATTTCTACAAGGCTTTGAAACCTTTTAAGAAAGGATACCTTAAAGCTGTTGAAAGCATGGGGTTGGAACCCCGTGATGTTGCCATTGCTGGAGATCAGCTGTTTACAGATATTCTTGGAGGAAACCTTCTGGGAATGAAAACACTTCTCATAAAGCCCATAGACTGCAACGAACCCTTTCCCATCAAGATAAAACGAATTTTTGAAAAGCCTTTCCTCATGGGTAAGAACTATCTTGATAAATATTAGTGATTTGTTGTTTAGGTTGTGCTATAATCCAGATGAAAACAGTGAGGAGGGGAAGCCCATGCTGTCAATGAGAAATTATATGGAAGTTATAGTCATGAGTACCATGGACGATATCCTGAAGGACATCAATATGTGCAAATGCGAGAAATGCAAGCTGGACATCGCTGCAAAGGCCTTGAATGATTTACCTCCTCAGTACATAGTGACCGAGAAGGGTGAAATCTACTCGAAGATCAAAAACCTGAAGGCTCAGTTTGAAGTGGATGTCATAGCTGCTATAACCAAAGCAGCCATTCTGGTTAAAAGAAATCCCATGCATAATGATCCAGCAGAGCAGTAGGTTTCGCTACCAGGAAGAACTTTATATTCAATAGATTGTGGGCCATAAATATTGCTTGTTGTCACGGCATTAACCCTGTGTTATAATATTACGGGTGTTTTTATTACACACGTTGTTCGATTTACAGTTTGTGCTTATTTAAGTGTACTGTAAAGAGGAAGACAACGGAGGAAAAACAAGAAGGAGGACATTAACATGTCAGTAATTTCTATGAAGCAGCTGCTTGAAGCAGGTGTGCATTTCGGTCACCAGACCAGAAGATGGAACCCGAAGATGGCTGAATACATCTTCACCGAGAGAAACGGTATCTATATTATCGACCTTCAGAAGACAGTCAAGAAAATCGAAGAGGCTTATTATTTTGTCCGCGACGTAGTTATGGAAGGCGGTAGTATTCTCTTTGTAGGTACAAAGAAACAAGCTCAGGATGCCATTAAGGAAGAGGCTGAGCGTTGTGGACAATTCTATGTCAACAACAGATGGCTCGGTGGTATGATGACCAACTTCAAAACTATCAGGAAGAGCATCGATCGCTTGAATGAACTTAAAAAGTTTGAAGAGGAAGGCGTTTTTGAAGTGCTTCCCAAGAAAGAGGTCATCAAGCTTAAGCTGGAAATGGAAAAGCTTGAGAAAAACCTCGGCGGTATCGTTGAAATGAGAAGGCTGCCTGCAGCTCTGTTCATCGTAGACCCCAAGAAAGAAAGGAACGCCATCCTTGAAGCAAGGAAACTGGGTATCCCCATTGTTGCCATAGTTGATACCAACTGCGATCCTGATGAAGTAGACTATGTAATTCCCGGAAACGATGATGCTATTAGAGCTGTCAAGCTGATTTCCGGAAAGATTGCCGATGCAGTCGTAGAGGCAAAGCAGGGAGAGATGGGTTCTGCCGCCCAGGAAGAAGATATGGGTGAAGCCCCTGTGGAAGAGGCACCTGTCTCCGATGAAGGATCCGGAGATAACGCTGATGAAAACAAAAATATTGCAGAAGATACTGTAAAAGAGGAAGCTTAAGACGGGAATAACAGATTCAGGAGGATGATCAAATGGAAATTAGTGCAGCAATGGTAAAGGATTTGCGTGATCGTACCGGTGCAGGTATGATGGATTGTAAAAGGGCTCTTGTTGATACACAGGGCGATATTGAAAAGGCTATTGAGATATTGAGGGAGAGAGGACTTGCCAAGGCCGCCAAGAAGGCCGGAAGGCTTGCTTCCGAGGGTATTGTGGATGCCTACATCCATGGAGGCGGACGTATCGGGGTTCTTGTTGAGGTCAATATCGAAACAGATTTTGCTGCAAAGAACGAAGATTTCAGAGCCTTTGTTAAGGATATTGCTATGCAGGTTGCAGCTATGAATCCGCTTTATGTCAGAAGAGAAGATGTCCCTGCCGAAGTTATCGAGAGGGAGAAGGAAATTCTCAAGGCACAGGCCATCAATGAAGGCAAGCCTGAGCATATCGCAGAGAAAATGGTAAACGGCAGAATCGAGAAGTACTATAATGATATCTGCCTCATGGAGCAGCCCTTCATTAAGGATAGTGATAAGACCGTTGAGGAGGTACTCAAGGAGAGAATCGCTCTCATCGGTGAGAATATCAGTGTTCGCAGATTCGCCCGCTTTGAGATGGGCGAGGGCTTGGAAAAGAAGAACGAGAACTTCGCTGAAGAAGTTGCCAAGCAGATGAAATAATTGGCTTAAAGGGTATTTTGATTTTTCAAAATACCCTTTTGGTATACATCTAAAGCCGTCATCAATACCATTTATATATTTAATATATTTTGGAGGCAGTTATGGATCTAAAGTACAGACGCATAATGCTAAAGATCAGCGGAGAAGCCCTTTCTGGAGAAAAGGGATTTGGGATTGACCAGACCATACTCAATAATATCAGCTCCAAAATTAAGGAAGCCCATGATATGGGTGTTGATATCGGCATAGTGGTAGGAGGCGGCAACTTCTGGCGGGGCAGAAGCAGTACGGGAATGGATCGTACAACTGCTGACCATATGGGAATGCTGGCGACCGTTATTAATGCGCTTGCCCTTCAGGATGCCCTGGAAGAGAGGGGAGTGCCTACAAGAGTTCAGACAGCTCTGGAAATGCCCCGGGTGGCAGAGACCTATATCAGAAGAAGAGCCATCCGTCACATCGAGAAAAAGCGGGTTGTCATATTCGCCTGCGGCACAGGAAATCCATATTTCTCAACAGATACCGCCGCTGTTTTGCGTGCAGCGGAGATCGAAGCCGAGGTCATTCTATTGGCCAAAAATGTCGATGCTGTTTATGACAGCGACCCGAAAATAAACCCGAATGCGCTCAAGTATGACAGGATCAGCTTTATGGATGTGCTTAGCAAACAACTGGGCGTTATGGACTCAACCGCTACATCATTGTGTATGGATAATAACATTCCCTTAGTAGTGTTCAGTATAAGGGAGCCGGAAAACATCATCAAGGTTTTGAATGGTGTTAATGTTGGTACATTTGTAGCAAGGGAGGTCTAGTTATGACAAAAGACAGTTACAAGGAATATGAGGTAAAAATGGAAAAGAGTCTGCAGGTCCTAAGAGAAGAACTTGCAGGAATTCGTGCCGGGAGAGCCAATCCGCGCTTGCTCGACAAGGTGACTGTGGACTATTACGGAACACCTACACCCATCACTCAGTTGGCCAATATTGCGGTACCTGAAGCACGACAGATCACCATCCAGCCTTGGGATGAGAAAATCATCAACGATGTAATAAAGGCTATACACATATCGGATCTCGGCCTGAACCCCAATAACGACGGTAAAGTCATACGTTTGATTTTCCCGCCCCTTACCGAGGAAAGAAGACGTGAACTCACAAAGGAAGTAAAAAAGCTTGGGGAAAAGGATAAGGTGGCCATTCGCCAGATCAGGAGAGATGCCCTGGATGACTTCAGAAAGATGGAGAAAAACAAGGAGATCACAGAGGATGATCTTAAGAATGCCGAAAAGGACATCCAGAAATTAACCGATGAATTCATTGAGAAAGTAGATCAGATTGTTGAAGCTAAAATAGAAGAGATTATGGAAGTCTGACGGGAGTCAGGCTACATAGCAGATAATTGATGACTAAGTGGGTGCTAATAGCTCCACTTAGTCATTTTAATAAGAAGGGGTAATATGATATGGCTCATGTATCTGGCCGGATCACTGCTTTTACCCAGTAATACATGAAATAGGATGATAATGTAACAGTGTTATGTTACGTTTTGGGCTGAATATGAGATTTTATGTATGTTTATTGCGTGAGAAGATAACAAAGTAACGATTCAACCACGGATATCCTTAATGTATGTCATTGCGAGAAGAGAATCGCCGAAGCTATCTCAGGGATTGCCAAGCTCCACTACCATTCCACTCGCAATGACACCAGATACGTCAATGCGGGAATAGGAACGGTGAAACATTCTTGACCCCTTATTATATGTCATTGCGAGAAGGCAAAGCCGACGAAGCAATCTCAGAAAATTATGGTTGATTTTAATATTACAGGTGATGGGAATGTGCGGAAGGTTTTATGTAGCTGAGAAGGACCTCGATGACTTCGCTGCATTGGTCAACAGAGTGGAAAAGCATTTATTAAAAAAGGCAGGGGAGATCTATCCAGGTGATTATGCTCCAGTGATAACTCCAGGCGATCCTGAAAAAACTGGTTCCGAATCAGATACCGTGGGAGGGGAGGATCAGATCCACGCTTTGAAATGGGGTTTTCCCACAAGCCGGGGAAGGCTCATCATAAATGCCCGTTCTGAAACTATAGCGGAGAAGCCCATGTTTAAAAGACCCTTTGCCTCACGCAGATGCCTGATACCTGCAAGGGGGTTTTTTGAGTGGAAGGACAGCAAAACCGGCAGGAAAAAGACAAAATTCTATATTGCGCCTCCCGATTCAAGCCTGATCTATCTGGCTGGTATCTATTGGTTCTTCAGGGATGGGGAGGGGAAGCTGATTCCCAGCTTTACTATCATCACCACAAGGGGCAATGAGGATATCAGCCCACTTCACGACAGGATGCCCGTGGTGATTGATCGGGAAAACAAGGGGATATGGCTTTATGAAGATCATCGTTCCGATGCTGTAAGAAAGCTGATGGTGCCGGCAAAGGAAGGATTATTACTGGCATCACGTGCTGAATAGCCCAATAAAGTTGTCATTACATTATAACAAGAGCATCTAAGCACCTGCATATGTACGACATCGACTATAGTATTGATGATATAGTGATGTAATTACGTCATAACGCAGTTAGTTCTGTAATTATGGTGTACCAAATTGTCATTGTGAGGAGCTATGCGACGAAACAACCCCGGACATCCTTAATATACGAGACGAAATAATCCTCTTACCGCAATCGCATATTAGGGATATCCTTTGATTGCCACGCTCCACTGCCGTTCCGCTCGCAATGACACCAGGCCGACGAAGCAATCTCCGAGAAAAGGTGAAACAAGCATGAATTCATTCAGAGAAAAGGTTTATCATACAGTGTCACTCATACCCAGGGGGAAGGTAGCTGCCTATGGACAGATAGCTTCGCTTTGCGGAAATCCGCTTGCAGCCCGCGCAGTGGGTTGGGCTATGCGTAATGCTCCTGGATTTTTGGATCTTCCTTGTCACAGAGTTGTAAATAAAAACGGAAGCCTTGCGCCGGATTATGCCTTTGGCGGGGAACAGATCCAGCGTGAAATGCTTATTGATGAAGGTATACTGTTCAAAGATAATGGATGTATTGATATGAAGAGTTGTTTATGGATTCCGGAAGATTTTACTGTGTCCGAAGAGCAGGGGCAAGGCCTGATAAAAAAATAAGTATTACTGAAAACTAAAGTCCACATTATACAAAATAAAAATTTTGTTTAATGTGGAAGGGTATGTGGTAATAAAATATCAGTGACAAATGATTACTTATGTAGTTATTACCAATCTCACGCTGAAAGGATGTTTTTATGTCGGTTGTTTCATATGATGATATGCCCGAAATTGCTATTGAGTTTCTCAACTATATGCTCACCATCAAAGGCAAATCTGAGAAAACTATTCAGGAATACTATTATGATCTTCGTACCTTCTTTCGCTATATCAAACTGACTACTCGCCCTGGATTCAAGGATACAGATTTTAATTCCATTGATGTTTGTGATATAACTTTAGATGATATCAAGAAAATCGATTTGGCCGATCTGTACAGCTTTATGTCATTTACCAGCCGGATCCGTGAAAACACGGCCGTAACTCGTGCCAGAAAGGTCGCTTCCCTCAGATCATTCTATAAATATCTATTTTCTAAGGCAAAACTGATTGAATATAATCCTGCCGCAGAGCTTGATTCTCCAAAGGTGGTTCATCGCTTGCCCAGATATCTCAATGTGGACGAAAGTATCCAATTATTGGAAAGTGTTGAAGGTAAGAATAAGGTAAGGGATTATGCTATACTGGTTCTCTTCTTAAACTGCGGCCTCAGATTGTCTGAACTTGTGGGAATAAACCTGTCAGACATACGCGGTGACACCCTTACAGTCATGGGAAAAGGAAAAAAAGAACGTACCATATACCTGAACCAGGCCTGTTTGGAAGCCATAGACGCCTATAGGCGCATCAGGCCTGTTGAAGGTGTTAAGGATAAAGATGCGCTCTTTCTCAGCGAAAGAAAGCAAAGAATAAGTCCGAAAACTGTTCAGTACCTTGTTAAGAAATACATAGCTGCAGCCGGTCTTGACACTCGAAAGTATTCGACCCACAAGCTAAGACACACGGCAGCCACCCTCATGTACAAGCATGGAAATGTGGATATCCGCGCCCTGCAGTCAATTCTGGGACATGAAAGCATAGCTACCACTGAAATCTACACCCATTTGGATGACGAGCAGCTTCGCAGGGCTGTTGAAAGCAATCCCCTATCACGCTATTCCGGCTCATCACAAAAGAAGAAAAAATAATGAGATTTATATGTCATCGCGAGCGTAGCGATAGCTAAGCGCGGCGATCTACGAGATTGCTTCGTCGGCTTCGCCTTCTCGCAATGACAGAAATAAAGTTCCTCGTAATGACATATTGATAGGTAGTCATTGCAGGCACGGAGATAGAGTACTCGGCAATTCAGAATATACTTATTCGGGCTTTGTGGCTTCTTCCAGCATGCTCAGATAACTCCAGGCATGGGCGTCATCGTCTCCGCACATTTCGGGATTAGGTTCAAGGGCAATGCAAACAGCAGGTCGTTCGGGTTTTCCAAACAACCTGCATCGGTTGTCCTCTGTAAGGTTAACACACCTTTCCCCTGCCCTCTTCCCCTCAGGCATCCCGGGGATTGGAGATGATATGGAGATGACGACGCAGCATGCGCCGCAGCCTGGCCTGCATTCCATAACCTTATTTTATAAAGACATAATAGCCTTTGTATGCCGCATATACATCCGCCTTACTGACCACCTCGAAGGGTGAATGCATGGATAATACCGGTACGCCCACGTCGAGCACATCCACACCCAGGTTGGCAATCATCATGGCGATGGTACCACCGCCGCCCTTATCAACTGCTCCCAGCTCGGTGGTATGCCAGGGTATCTGGTTCTCATTAAACAGCCTGCGTATCTCTCCTACAAACTCGGCATGAGCATCACTGGCACCTGATTTACCCCTTGATCCGCTGAATTTTAAAATAGCAAGTCCTTTTCCAAGATAGGCAGCGTTCAGCTTATCGTGGGTACCCTCAAAATTAGGATCCAGGGCTGCATTCACGTCTGCCGACAGCATCTTCGACTTGTCAAGACAGGAGCGTAGCAGACGGTCGCTGTAGTCGCCCTGGGTTGTGAGTGCGCAGAGATCGGCCAGGAAGTTCTCCAAAGCTCTCGACTGAGCGCCTGTGTTTCCAACACTGCCGATTTCCTCCTTGTCGGTAAGGACGCATACTGCTGTGTATTCGGGCTTCTTTGTATCAAGAATGGCCATCAGAGCCGGATAAGCGCATACCCTGTCATCATGGCCGTAGGCGCCAATCATGCTCCGGTCGAATCCCAGATCCTGAGCCTTGAAGGCAGGAACCATTTCCAGCTCAGAAGATATGAAATCCTCTTCGGTAATGCCATATTTCTCGTTGAGAATCTTCAGGATATTAAGCTTGAACCTGTCCTTGGCGTCCTTGTCAGGATCCGGACGGGATCCTACCAGTACGTTCATGGCTTCGCCCTTGAAGGCCTCGCTCAATTTCTTATCCATCTGATCCTTAGCGAGATGGGGCAACAGGTCGGTCATGGTGAACACAGGATCGCCCGGATCTTCGCCGATGCTGATGTCTATAACAGAACCATCTGCTTTCATGATTGTACCATGAAGAGCCAGGGGGATTGTAAGCCACTGGTATTTCTTGATTCCACCATAATAATGGGTCTTAAAGAACACCATATCGGTCGATTCATAGAGAGGGTTCTGCTTGATATCCACCCTCGGAGCGTCAATGTGGGCGCCGACCATTTTTGTTCCTTCTTCACAAGGTTTCTTGCCTATAACAGCCAGCATGATCAGCTTCTTTTTTACAATGCGATAGACCTTATCGCCGGGGTTTAAGGATGCATTTTCGCTTAAACTTTTGTCAAGATCGATAAAGCCATTGGCTATGGCCAGTTCCTCGGCTTCCCGCACAAATTCCCTTTCGGTCTTGGCCTTGTCCAAAAAGGCTTTATAGCCTTTGCAGAATTTTTCTATCTGTCGTTCGCTCATGGATTTATTATCCCAGGCGTTCTCTGTTTTATAAACCAGCTTTTCCGGAGTAATCGCTGTTTCCTGAACCCTATTCTTTGGAGGTCTTCCTCTTCTTCTAACGGGTTTTTCGGCAGCTTCAACTACGGGCTCTGGATTCTTTCTCGGTCTTCCGCGTTTTCTTTTCTCTTCAGCCATATATGGGTTCTCCTTTCTATACTCTGGAATCCATGTATCCTCAAGACAATGGTATAATCGGATCAAAATTTACACCTTTTATTATACCACTTTTTATCAATGTTAATATTACCAATAAAATAAGATAATAAAGAAGCGGTCACAGCAAAACTGTGACGCGCCCAGGATCAGAAATGCGAAAGGCTTTTTATATCTTGAGTATCAGGCAGGCTAGAGGATTATACAGATCAAACCGCCGCTGCCGTCATTTATGATCTTCTGCAAGGTCTCCTGAAGCTTAAGCTGGGCATCCTCAGGCATCCTGAAAAGCTTGTTCTGAAGTCCTTCAGAAATCAGCTCATGGAGTGACTTTCCGAATATATTGGATTCCCAGAGTTTCTCCGGAGCTCCCTCAAATTCCTTCAGAAGATAATTGACCAACTCCTCGGATTGTTTTTCGGAACCAACCAGGGGAGCTATCTCTGTTTCAATATCTGCCCTGATCATATGGATGGAAGGAGCGCTTCCTCTGAGCTTAATTCCGAAACGGCTTCCCTGTCTTATTATTTCCGGGGGCTCCAGTGTCAATTCATCAATGCTGGGCGTAACCACTCCATAGCCCTTGTCTCTGACCTCAGCAAGAGCATTTGCAACCTTGGTGTACTCCGACCTTATAGCAGATAATTCTTTCAGAACTGAGAACAGGCGCTGGTCTCCATCAATCTCAAGACCGGTTTCCTCCTTGACAACCTTGAAGAAAAGTCCGTCCGACGGTTTCATTTCAAGGCTGACCTCACCCGTACCCATCTTGACGTCCTGAATGGATGTCTTGCTCAAAAATTCATATACGCTGAATTTATCCGCGGCATCATATACATTTTGCACCGTTGACCTGTCCTGGAAGGAATCCCTTATGGCAGTGATCAAGTCCTTCTTGAGCCAGTGATTGTTATCCAAAGAAAGAATCCAGCCTGGAAGGTTGAAGCAGATTTCACGTACCGGGAAGTCTAGAAGAATACCATTAATAATCCTGTTAATGGACTGTATCCCCAGATTGAGACAGTCAACAGGAATAACAGGTTTATGGTATTTATTGCTCAATTCATCGGCCATTGTCTTGGTGTCTGTGCTTTCGGGGGTAGTTGAATTGAGCAGGATCACAAAGGGCTTACCGGATGCCTTGAGTTCATTGACTACCTGTTCTTCAGCTTCTTCATATTCTTCTCTGGGAATATGGGTGAAGGAGCCGTCAGCAGTAATCAACACACCAATGGTGGAGTGGTCGTTGATAACCTTCCTTGTACCAATGGCAGCCGCCTCTTCAAATGGTATGTCATAATCATACCAGGGCGTCTTCACCATTCTTGGCATTTCGCCCTCCATATGGCCTACAGCGCTCTTAACCATGTAGCCGACACAATCCACAAGCCTGACCCGCATACTCACATTGTCGTCCATGGTCACGGTAACAGCCTCGTTGGGGACGAATTTTGGCTCTGTAGTCATGATCATCCGCCCTGATGCGCTCTGGGGTGTTTCATCTACTGCTCTTTCCCGATCATAGGAGTTTTTGATATTGGGCAAGACCAGGGAATCCATAAAACGCTTTATAAATGTTGATTTTCCGGTCCTGACAGGACCTACCACTCCTATGTATATATCGCCATTTGTCCTTTCAGCAATATCACTGTATATGCTGTACAAAGCTTCCACGGCCAATCCCCCTCTGTTAAAGCCTGAGGCACATGCACCAAAAGCATGGCCCATGGGTCAGTAATAGTATATTGGCCGTGTGGGTGAGATATGATCAATTTTATTTTTAATTTATCTTCTTTATGGATATATGAGTAAAAATAAAAGAGCGGCTGTTTAGCCGCGCTTCACTCGATCTCAATGACATGCCAAAGATATGAGAATTGTTATTTATGGTTCTCAAATGACAGCAGGCATTTGTCGGCCCTGTATTTAGTAACGATATACTCCACGGGCTGACCGTTTTTTGCAAAAAGTATATTGTTCACCCGGATGAGGGGCTGACCGGGCTGAACCTTCAAATAGGCCGCGTCCCTTTGATCAGTATAGATCACTTCAAGCACGCTTTTAGAAGTATTGGGAATCAAGGGGTATTTCCCCCTCAATATGTCATGGGAGGGCTTCTTTAATTTGATATCCTCGCAGATATCTGGAAAATGATACAGAGGAATATATGAGGTATTCAGTGAGATTACTTCGCCCCCATGATTGTTGATATAAGTAATAGCAGCAAAATCGGCAGGCATATCAGGCTTTAAACCAAACAGTTCAGACAGCTTCTTATCCTTGTCACTGCTGGTAATCTCCATGGATACAATATTCTTTTCAGCCGGATCCTTACTGTCCAGAATGGAATCGGTGAAACCAGAGTAATCCTTAATATGAATATGGGTCTTTCGGGTAGAAACAAATGTACCCTTTCCCTTGAGTTTATATAGATGCCCGCTGGCTGTCAGTTCATTGATGGCCTGACGAACCGTTGGCCTGCTGATATCATATCTTTCACAAAAGTCCTGTTCTGAAGGGATTTTGGAATCTGCCTTGAATTCACCCTTCTCTATCTTGTCCAGGATGAGATTCTTCAGTTGGCAATACAATGGCACATTACTATACTTGTTTATGTCTACCATACCAAAACCCTCCACCACATAACATAATGACGTAATGACAATATAACATTAATCAATATCAGATTCAATAGGACTATTTAACTATTTTATGTTTTAAGATCCACATGAACATCCCTGACCTGGTTTTCCTTGAGCAAGGGATGGACAATTTCTTCCAGAAACTCATCCACCTGCTGAGGACTACGCCCAACAAAATTGCTGGGTTTCAAAATCCCTTTGACATCCTCCAGGGACAAACCAAAGGCCGGGTCTTCAGAAATTCTATCTATCAGATCATTGGGCAGCCCATCATTCTTTACTCTGCTGGCCGCAGCCATGGAATGCTGTCTGATCCTCTCATGAAGTTCCTGCCGGTCTCCCCCTCTTTTAACCGCTGCCATGAGGATGTTTTCTGTGGCCATAAAGGGGAGTTCTTCCATAACATGCTTTTCAATGACCTTGGGATAAACTACAATGCCATCGGCGATGTTCTGGTAGATATTTAATATTGAATCCACTGCCAGAAAAGCCTCAGGAATACTGATCCGTCGGTTGGCGGAATCATCCAGAGTTCGCTCCAGCCATTGTGTAGATGCGGTTATAGCAGGATTTAATGAACTGACGATCACATACCTGGCCAGTGATGAAATCCTCTCGCTACGCATTGGGTTTCTCTTATATGCCATGGCTGAAGAGCCTATCTGATTCTTTTCAAAAGGTTCTTCCAACTCCTTCAGATTTGCCAGAAGACGCATATCATTACTGAATTTATAAGCGCTTTGGGCAACTGCGCTCAAGGCATTGAGTATTCTAGAATCCTGCTTTCTGGAATAGGTTTGGCCAGAAACAGGTATAACTTCATGGTAACCGATTTTTTCGGCGACAAGACGTTCCAGCTTTTTGACCCTGTCATGATCACCATCAAAAAGGGCTAAAAAGCTTGCCTGGGTTCCCGTTGTGCCCTTGTTCCCCAATAACTTGAGGTTTGTAATAACAAAGTCCAATTCCTCAACATCCAAGAGTAAATCCTGTATCCAGAGGCATGCCCTTTTACCGACAGTTACCAGTTGGGCAGGCTGAAAATGAGTATAGCCCAAGGTAGGCATATCCTTATAGGCTGATGCAAACCGGCTGAGTTTCAGAATAACCGAAAGGACTTTTTCCCTGATAAGTTTCAGGGCTTTATGGAAAATGATGATGTCGGTATTGTCGCATACATAGCAGGATGTGGCACCAAGATGTATAATGCCCTTTGCCTTTTCACAGTGGGCGCCATAGGCGCGGATATGGGACATGACATCATGACGTGTTTCTTTTTCAATCTTCTCTGCCAAATCGTAATCAATATTATCACGATTGGCTTTCAGTTCATCTATCTGTTCCTGGGTTATGTTAAGCCCCAACTCCTTCTGGGCTTCTGCAAGAGCTATCCAAAGGGTGCGCCAGGTTTTGAATTTTGTATCGGGAGAAAAAAGTTCCAGCATCTCTTGACTGGCATATCTCGAACTGAATGGGCTTTCGTAAGAGTTTCTGGACAAGGCATGTACCTCCGGGCAAGCAAAATATAAGTGTGCCAACATGACATCACTACGTCAATACATTAATATATCATGTTCATCTAATCGGTGTAGTAGTAATTATATAACTAAACAAGGGAAAAATCCAGTAAAAAAAGAGTGAATATAAAAGTTTATTCACTCTGTACAATTTTAAATGGGATCAGTAACGTTGAGAAGGTCTTATCTCAGCCGTTCCAGAGCTGCCAGCTCAACGCATACACATAGTATTTCTATTGCCTTCTTAAGTTCATGGAGCGGCGGATAGGTTGGTGCAATCCTTATATTGGTATCATCAGGATCATTTCGGTATGGGAAGGTGGCACCCGCCGGAGTTAATGTTACCCCCGCAGCTTTTGCCAGTTCCACGACCCGACGGGCACATCCCTTCATCACATTAAGACTGATGAAGTATCCTCCCCGTGGCTTATGCCAATGGGCAATATTTTTCCCCCCAAGATTTCTGTCCAATATATCAATAACGGCTTCAAACTTTGGCCTGAGAATCTCGGCGTGCTTTTTCATATGAGCCTTCAGGTGCTCCGAATCCTTCAGAAAACGAACATGGAGCAATTGATTTATCTTGTTGTATCCAATTGTTTGGATAGAGACCTGTTTCTTAAGGCAGGCAATATTTTCCGGACTGGATGCCATAAGGGCTATCCCCGCCCCAGGAAATGTTATCTTTGAGGTGGATGAAAACATATAGGTTCTGTTGGGATGTCCCGCTCGCCTGCATTCCCCTATTAGGTCCAGCAGCGTGTCGGGAGTGTCATAAAGATGATGAAAGGCATAGGCATTATCCCACATGATTATGAAGTCATCTGCAGCGGTCTCCATTGCCGCAAGGCGTCTTACCACATTGTCCGAATAGGTTATCCCGGTGGGATTGCTGTACATGGGTATGCACCAGATTCCTTTGATATCAGGATCCTTAGAGACCAGTTCTTCCACCATGTCCATATCGGGACCCTCTTCAGTCATGGGAATGGTTATCATTTCAACGCCAAAAAACTCTGTAATTGCAAAATGACGGTCATACCCCGGACTGGGGCATAAAAACTTTACTTTTTCAAGCTTACCCCATGGCTTTTTAAAGCCGTTCAGACCATGAATAAAGGCCTTGCTGATGAGGTCATACATCAAATTCAGGCTGGAATTACCGCCTATGAAAATCTGATCTTCGGAGAGATTGAAAAGAGTGGCGAAGAACCTTTTTGCTTCACATATTCCGTCCAGTGCTCCATAATTGCGACAATCAATTCCATCTTCAGAAACAAGGTTTTCAAGATTATTGAAAAGAGCCATGGAAAGATCAAGCTGGTCACTGCCGGGTTTTCCTCTGGACATATCCAGTTTAAGACCCTGGTTCTTATATCCTTCATATTCCTTCAAGAGCTCTGCTCTTCTTTCAGACAGTCCACTTGACGGCATGCCCATACCAGCTTCCATTATTCTTCCTCCTGAGTGTATTTTAAGCTTTGTTATATTCTATCTAAAGCATGCCCTATTTGCAAGTTCAATTTTTAAATATTGCAAATAGGTTTTGTGTTAGTTATTATTGACTGTCTGTATAATCTGATTCAAAGGCTAAAAGCAGCATGAACTCTCACTTAACATCTTGAAATTAACCCACCTGCTTTTTGCATGAAGGCAGGCTATGCGATTCATATACAACTTTGCGGCATGGTTGCGATACACACAGTTTGAAGTACATGAACGCAAGACAAAGAATAAGCCATCAATTAAGGATATGTACCCAATGATCAATAACCTGGCTTAGATAATCGGTAAATACCTTCCTCTCAGCATTTTCCATGGCGATTATCGAACTCTCCCCTATTATCTCATCTCCCTTGTAAACAGATACCGTTCCCAGAATGGTTCCCTTTCGAATTGGCGCCTGCAGTTCACGAGGAAGTGATATCCTTGTCGAGAGCATATCTTTCTCCTCATTCTTCATGATGGCCTTCACATCATCGGATACACCTGCCGAAATGGTCTGCGTTGAACGGGCACGCATTACAGGAACCTGTCCCATTATGCTTCCCTTATTAAGAAGCTGGACATAACTGTAGTTTGAAAATGCATAATCCAGAATTCTCATGCTGCTCTGCGATCTTTGGCTTTTCGAGTCGCAGAACAATACCGCAGATATGAGGCGAAGATTGTTTCTGGTAGCCGAGGTTACAAGACATCTTCCCGCAAGGCCTGTATATCCTGTTTTAACACCGTCGGCGCCCTCATACATATCAAGCATTTCATTGGTATTTCTCAGCACTCTCCCATCGTAATAGTGCTCCCTAGTCTTGACAATCCTGTTGAAAACGGGATTCTGCAAGGCGTAACGGGCTATTTTGGTCAGGTCATAGGCTGTGGTATAGTGCCCTTCTGCATCCAGACCATGTGGATTTGAAAAACTGGTTTCATAAGCACCAATTTCTTTTGCTTTCTCGTTCATCATTATTGCAAACTCATGAGTGCTTCCGGCGCAATACTCCGCTATGGCTACAGCTGCATCGTTTCCCGAGCATAGTAGCAGCCCGTATAGAAGATCCTCCATACGAACGTTTGAGCCTACCCTGAGTCCCATTACAGAGCCGCCCATTCCGGCAGCCTTGCCGCTTATGGGCACACGAGCATCCAAAGAACAGTTTTCAATTGCCAAAATAGCAGTCATTATTTTAGTGGTACTGGCCATGGGCCTCTTTATATAGGCGTTTTTTTCATAGAGAATGGTTCCGGTATCAAAATCTATCACACAAGCTGAACGTGCATTAATATTGGGAGCCGATACGGCAAGAGTCTGCTCTCCGTAGACGTTATCCTGATAGAATGGATCTATATGGATGGGAAAATCCTCAGAAATCTCCAATGATGCAGGAGGAGCCGCTATATTATCCGATGGGGACTCATGCGACATGTTGAATAAGTTTCCGAAAGCCAGATTCAGAATGAGAATGACGGCCAGGAGGTAGAATAGATCTCTTGCTTTCAAAACGGTATCTCCGAAAATTGTACTACCCAGTGTCATTTATATGTTTTTCAGAGACTTATAACACCATCATTCTTCAATATTTCCATAATGGTCTGAATCGTATGGGATAAATTATTATCAGAGACCACATGATAATCACAGAAGGCCTTGTAAAGTGGATAGCGCTTTTCCATCAATTCATAGAGGGCTTCAGGCCCATTCCTTAAAAGGGGACGGCCGTCGCAGTCAATGCTGTCCACAATATAGTGAATGGGCCTGTCTATAAAGATGAGGACTCCACTCTTCTTCAGGGCTTTAATATTTTCTTCCCTCAATACCACTCCACCGCCGGTGGAAATAATCGCACCCTCGTGGTTTGCTATTTGGGACACAATCCTGCTTTCAGCATCCCGGAAGCAGTCCTCTCCCCTTTCAAAGAGTTTTGGGATGGGACCATAAGCTTCTTCTATCAAAGCATCGGTGTCCATAAAAGGCCTGTTCAGTTCCTGACTCAAACGTTCAGCAACGGTAGTTTTACCGCAGCCCATCATACCGATCAGAACAATGTTCTTTTTCATAGATTCCCCCTCATCTCGTCCATCGCTTTAGTTATGAGGGATCTATCAAGGGTTCTCCCCTGCCAGATTTCTTCGGAGCGGAAGGCTTGCGCCACCAGCATATATAGGCCATTGGCATGTGGTATGCCCAGCTCTTCCGAATACTGGAGTAGCACGGTTCTTACGGGATTATAGATGAGATCCATCACAAATCCCACCCCTTTAAGCTGCTCTTTTTGAAGCGGGCTTTGGTTAATGTCGGGGTACATGCCAACAGGTGTGGTATTTATTAAAAGATCATAGTCCATGGCATGAAATGAGGCAATGTCCATGCCTGAGAGCCCGGGGAATTTTAGGATGGCGCTGTCGGGATCACGTGATACTATGGTTATGCCTGAGGCTCCATGATCTTCAAGATACGCCACAACAGCCCGGGCGGCGCCACCGCTGCCCAAAACGGCACATCTTGCTCCTTCTGTATTGACACCATATTCTTCAAGAGCCATGCCAAACCCATCATAATCGGTGTTATAACCCCTGTAACCGTCTGCAATACAGATGGTGTTTACGGCTCCAATATGAACAGCCTCATCCGACAGGGAATCCAGATGAGCTAAAATCTCTTTTTTATAGGGAATGGTCACATTTACTCCAAGATAGCCACGGGACTTTAAGTTGTCTAAAAGATTTGTAAGTTCCTCGGGTTTAACCTCCAGCAGGTCATATTGCGCATTAATTTTCAACTCTTTGAACAAAAAGGAATGAATCCCTGGTGAGAGGCTATGGGATAGTTTTTCGCCAACGAGTCCGTATCTGTCTGAACGCGATCTTGAATCACAGGCTATAAACCTTCCCTGAAATTCCCGGGAAGTTTTCAAGATCTCAGTATAAACTGATTTAATGGACTCAATGTATTCAGGATTCTGCACATTTGCCAGAATGTGATCCAGGATCTTCTGCTCCCGGCACGAATCAAGTATGGCCATGCCAGTGCTCTTCTTATATCCAACAACTTCCCGGACATAGTCCATCCTTTCCTCCAAAAGCCGTGCTATAGCTTCATCCACCCTATCAATTTCTTTTCTTATAGCGTCCAAACTATCTGCTGGGAACATGGTCACAGATCCCTCCTCATTCATAACCGTCACATTCATTGTGAGCCAAACTGCATCAAATACAGATCACACAG
>JAAYTP010000135.1 GCA_012518025.1 Clostridiaceae bacterium | reverse complement strand
GCCGCCAGCCCGGCCAGAATCAGTGCTGCTCCGGCTCTCAGGTCGGTAGCCCGAACCCGGGCGCCCTCAAGGCTTTCACATCCTTCAATAACAGCTGTACGGGCATCCAGACGTATTTGTGCTCCCATTCTTCTTAGCTCGTTCACATGCATAAAACGATTTTCAAAAATTGTCTCAACAATGACGCTGGTTCCCTGCGCCTTTGCCATCAGGGCCAGAAACTGAGCCTGCATATCCGTGGGGAATCCTGGAAACGGGTGGGTCTTGATATTCAGTGGAGCAGGTCTTGGCACACCCTTTACCCTGATCTCGGAAAGCCCTTCCGAGATCTCCATGCCCGCTTCCAAAAGCTTTGCGGTAACAGGCTTCAGATGCTCGGGCACAACATTTTTAAGGGTTACATCTCCACCAGTTATAGCGGCAGCCGTCATCAGAGTTCCTGCCTCAATCCTGTCGGGCATGATCGCATGCTCAGCACCGTGAACACGATCTACCCCTTCAATGGTGATGGTATCAGTTCCCGCACCCTTGATCCTGGCTCCCATCTTGTTGAGAAAATCAGCCAGATCAACGATTTCCGGCTCCGATGCCGCATTTTCAATGGAGGTGCTGCCCTCAGCCAAAACAGCTCCGATCAACAGGTTTTCTGTTGCTCCCACACTGGGAAAGTCCAGATAAACCCTGGAACCCCTGAGCCTGCCGGTTCTTGCCCTTGCTTCAATATAGCCATTGCCATATTCGATCTGGGCATCCATGGCCTCAAAGCCTTTTACATGCAGATCCACAGGTCTGGTGCCGATGGGGCATCCCCCGGGAAGTGCCACCTTTGCCTTTCCAGCGCGTGTAAGCAATGGCCCTAAGACCAGAAATGAGGCACGCATCCTGCTCACCAGATCATAGGGCGCAGTATGACCGGTAAGTTCCGGGGTGCTGACATACAGCTCCCTTTCCCTGATATTGGCTTCAACCCTGGCGCCCAGACTGGAGATCAGCTCACACATGACCGAAACATCGTCAAGCCCAGGAATATTCTTGATGATACATTCTTCTGCCGTCAGCAGGCAGGCTGAAATTATCGGAAGTATTGCGTTTTTTGAACTGCTGATCTGAACTGTCCCGGAAAGTGGCTTGCCGCCCTTAATCAAGAATGCTCCCATATCTCTACCTTCCATTCTGAAAGCCGGCTCGTAGGCCGGCTTTCCAATATGTACACGCCGGGTGTTCAATTGATCAGCCACACTTTTTATTATCCGATCGCGTGATTAATTCATACGTGGTAAAAGCATGTCAACTTGCCACTACAAATCGCCGCAAATAATCAAAAGCCTTTCAAGCATTTTGAATAATTCGCCATAGGTTATGGTTTCATCCGGGTTAAGATAATTGGTTTGATTTTCCTGAACCACACCGTTTTCAATGGCAAATTTTACATCATCCAGGGCTTTGGGCGATACCCTGTTCAGATTCCGATAATGAGACCAGGCCGATGGATTCTCCGGATTGGCAGGAAGCCTTGTTCTGAACCGGTAATAGGAAACCAAAAAACTGATTGCCTGATCCTTCTGGGCAAAACCTCCGGTGATATCCTGCGCATCCTTGATCATTCCGCTTCTGACAGCCTGGGTAAGGAAATTACCATCATCATAAGAGGCACCCGCAATATCCAGAAGCAGCTTTATAATATCTGCCTGCATCACCGGATCGGTATGGCGGAAGTTCTTATTATTAAGGGAATTTAGGCGATAAACAGCCTGAATTGCTTTTAAACTGTCGGCCACGTCCCGGGGGACAGAGCCCACCGGGGCTGCATTGCGAGTGGCAGCAGCCAGAGCACCTGGTTTTGTCATTTCGCCAGATACCTTGCCATTAGCATAGTCTGTGACTGTTTTTTGCTCGACCCAGGATCTTTCCCTGCTGTCATAGAGATAGGCTCCTATCTCACCTGCCATATAGCTTGTCAGGTTCTGAACCACAAAATCAACACGGATGGGCCGCACCAGGCTGGCAAAGGAGCGTCCGGTGGATGCCGGGCCTATCCTGAATTCGGTGACCGGAGCTACAAGGCTCAGATTGGATGGCGGCGTAAACCCTGTGGCGGGCGATACTGCATCGAGTCTCAGGGTGAAATTGGTGTCCACACCCTTCATTCTGAAATATTCGTCGGTCTGGAGGGTCTGCGGACGGATGAGTATATTGTTTGACGGAAGCTCTATATACAGCTCCTTTTTAAGCTCCGATAGCGCATCGATCAATACAGCCCCCAACTCAAGGCGGACTGTATGAACCCTTCCGGGCGGCCTGGACAAATCAATCCTTACCACATAGCCCTGCATATCCCTTATCTGCTCCGCCATTCTGTGGGCATTTATCCCGGTGGAGCTTGCCGTCCATATACCATCAACAACCCTGGGTGATATCACCAGAACATCACCGGTGGGCACATCATCCAAATCGAAGCCCGAATCATAATCATCCCTGCTCTTGCTGGTAACCACCATGATGGTTCTGGTAGGCTCCGATATGAGTGTGGTTGCGTTGTCCCGGGCATAAAGCCTTGCATAATAGCGCCTGTTGGAGATAAGGGAAGAAACTGTATAGGTATCTCCATTCACCTCAAAACGCCGGGCACTATCAAAGCTACTGTTATCCGAAAACTCAAGGATGTAGGAATATCCCGGCAGGGCTTCCCATACATAGGTGATGCTGTTCTCGGTAACTCCGCCAGGAGCGGCGCTCACACCGAATCCGGTGGGCGGTGGCGGCGGGCTGTAGGCCTCCGTTCTCACGATTACAGGATTTGAGAAGACTGATTCCTTGTTTGTCGCAGGATTTATAGTCTTAATCCAGATAAAGTATTGCGTATCCGGCAAAAGGCCATCCAGTCTGTAGTAGGAGGTTTCCGCCAACTCCTCATAAGTAACTGTTCTGCTGATAGTGGCAGCTTCCAGATCCTCTTCGGTTCCGCAGCGTATTTCATAGTTCATTCCGGGAATGAAGTCCCAAAACAGGTCTACAAAGCTGTCTGCAACTATCCAATGCAGATTCTCAGGAGCAGTTGGGGTGATTGGGTTGATGACCTCGGGTGGTTTTGTATTTATGATGATGGGGTCTGAAGGATTTGAAGGGATCCCGTCATGGTTTTCAATGGTCACCCATACAACATAGGCTGTATTCTCCATCAGCCCGGTGATATCAAATTCAAAGGTCTGATCCTCATGCTCAGGTATGTCCGGAACAGGAACACCCGCCTGGGTTGTTGCAAAATCCTTTAGTATTCCACTCAAATCGCTGTAACTGATATTGGGATCACCAATAAGCTCCACGGCATATTGGTACCTTATCAAATGGGGAACCACTATCCAGCCGGGCTCGTAATTGATGGTTTTCTTCTCCAGCCGGGTGAATTCTTCTTCATCACCGTCAAACATGGATATGTCCATCCAGCGATTATCTTTGAAATAGGCCTCCCAACTCTTCTTCAGATGAAGAGTAGCACTGGTCAGGGTAATGCTTTCCTGATCCACCCCAAAAGGCGGTGCCGAAGGCGCTTCAGGAATTCTATCGGCACCGGTGTCCGGCTTGGTGATAATAACCTTGACCGATAAGTCGGAAACAAACTCCTTGGGAGTGTATACCACCAATCCTCCCCTTCGCTCTTCCACCGGATAATACTTCTTGGCCCGTATCACAAAATAATAGATGGAGTGGGAGTTAAGGCCAGTTAAATCGTATCTGTAACCAAGTATGGAACGTTCAGGAACCGGGTTTTTTGCCTTAATTTCATTGGCTCCACCCATACTGATATCAGAAGCGATCTTAAACTCTTCCGGAGGCGACTCCACATAACGGATGTCGTCCACAAGATAGATATCATATACGATATCCCTGTCGATATAATCGTCACCAATTCCCTCGCCGTTATAGGGAACCTTCCACATTACCGTTGCGCTGTGGGGAGTCAGATTCTCATCATAGGAGAGCTCCGCATCGGGATAAAAACTATCAACAATTTCAGGCGCTTCTGGCCTGTGGGGAATCATCTCCTTGAGCTCCACCCTGGTACTTGAGTCGAAATAAATATCAACCTGGCTGCTGTCGGCAGAACGTGCGTAGGCCACAACACTGAAACTGTAAGGAGTTTTATCATCCTTGGGAATAATAATCCGGTAGCTGTTTGTATTGGGCAATATGTATTGAGCAGGATTATCATCGGTCTCGTGACTATACCGGTAAAGGATATAGTCGATCCTGTCCACCCTGAACTCATCCTCGTCAAGGACGATGGGATCCCATGAAAGATTCCATATGGTATCGCCTTCCGGTGTATAGCCGATTCGGGATGCTCTGAGCAATATGCTGGTGTTTACAGAGATCACGGGTATCCTCTCAGAGGGCGTTACCACTGTGTTGCTGTCCGGAATGGGTACAACCTTGATGGAATACCTTCTGCCTGGGTGGGCGCCCGTGTAGGTGAACTCCAGTTTCCCCTCGGTGGCGTTAACGGTAACGGGGGGAGATCCAGGCTCACCAATCCTCGAACCTATGATACGCTCTGTGTGGGAGATGCTTCCAATCGCATCCGAGCTGATGTCGGAAATCAGGATCTCATAATTAATTCGCCCGTCCGCATCCCATACATCATCCCATATAATCCTGATGTGGTTGGTACCGGGCACAAGTTTCACTTCAGTACGAACACCGGTGAGGAATTTAATCATGTTAGATCTTTGGGATGAAATGCGGTAGCCTGTGTTTGGAATCATACAGGACGCTGTTAAATTGGATTCATATATATGGCCGGGCTTCAGGCCGTTCGGATTGGTCTCTGAGTCGAAGCCATCACTGATGCCCAAACTCCTTTGACTCCCGGGCATAGTAACCTGTATCGCGTTTGGGATCCGCCTCCCGGTTCCATATTCTATCTCATGGAAGCTGGCTGTTATCTGCTCTTCACTGGAACCTGAAGGAAATCCATCGTGCTGCCAGCTAAGATCTGCGTACCATTCTCCATTTTCATCATAGCCTATATCATCCAGCCTGTAGTTCTTGGGGGAATCTACGATGGCAGTATCAGCAAAGGCGGCATTCCCGGTATATAAGGTCAGCAGCATGATCAAAACCATGAATCGTGAAATATGCTTATTAAGTACTGATCTTTTTCTCATACGCATTCAGCTCCATTCCATATTCGGTAAATGCAACCATCTGGAAGCCATCTATATTTCGCCAACCTCTTCCAGCACCTTTGATATCATATCCAGAACCTGTCCTATGGTGCTCCTGCCCGTAGCATCAAACTCATAATTCTTTAAAGGCGCAAGCCCCAGATCTATCCCGAGAACAACATAACGGTACAATCTGGTGCTGATCTGAGCCGCATTGGATATTACAATGGTTTTTGAAGGCTGCAGCATGGACAGGGGTATTCCTGACTTCTCACAGTAGAGCATGACCGCTAAGGACACCGAGCTTTGGTTCTCCATATAGCCCGTCAGCTCCTTCACTCCCAGAACATCTCCGATTCCAAGGGCAATAACCTTTTGATTGGGTGTCAGCCCGGTCAGTTCATTCTCCCTCCCGGTGATGACTGCATAGAGCATAACCGCCTGCTGCCCCGTCATGGGATCACCAGGATAGATGGTGGTATTTCCGAAGACCTTTGTAAGATCATACTTGCTCCCTAAAGCACCGATGACGCCTTCATGGGAGCTTCCGGGGCTTACCGAAACGCTGGACCTGGCCAATACCGCATACTCTCCGGGAGCATCTGCCCGGAACAGAACATACTGCATGACATAGCCCTTGGCTCCGGAAACCTCGCCCCAGCCTTTTGAGTTATAATTGACATAGGGAAGGATGAGCCCGGCCTCAGGCTGATATTCGATTCTGAGTCCCACCCTTCCCGGAAAAGCATGTATGGATTTGTTGACAACTATACCGGCAGACCGGCCGCTGCCTCCATCCAATATATCCTTCAGATACCAGGACAGTTCAGTCTCTATACTCTTCATGATTTCTTTTATCATATCCTTTAGTTCGGTATGGGAGCGGTAGCTGTACCTCTCCAGTTGACCCAGCACCCTGGCCATTTCCCTGTCAAAAATCCCATAGTTGAAAGGACCTGAAGCTTCAGGATTCACCAGTATATCATAAATTATGGTACCAAGCTCGGCATAGGTATACTTAGAGCCTACCGCATGTATGCTCAAATCATATACCCTGGAAACCAGCTTTGTGCCCTGTGGGAGGGGCTCACTGGATTTTGATACCCGCTGGACACGCAGGCACAGCATGGCCTCCTTTGCTCCGCCGCCTTGTCCCTGCAGTTTCAGATCGCTTATGTCAATACTCCCCCTGTTTATGGTCAGTTCAGTACCGGACAGCTTAAGGTTCAGTCGCGAATCGTTGCTCTCAATGGTTTCCAGTACTCTTTGGGGCACCAGAATCTCGTAGCTTTCAGCATTGGGCAGTTCACCTGAAAAGTCAATGGTTACAGTCATACCTGGAGATGCCTGTAAAAGACCCGATACCATATCACCCTTTACCAACGCCCGTACTTTAGAAGTGCTTCTTGAGTCAACCAACCAATACAGCTTCTGAAGGAGCTGATCGGCCTCCATGTTGTATACATCTTCCAAATCGTCTTTTTTTCTGTCCTTGTCATAATCATCCTGGCTAAAGTCAGTACGGACACTGACAGGGCCTACCCGAAGGGATTCTCCGTATTTGTCCTCTGCCTTGTTCTTAGCCCACAGCCTTACATAATAGAGGGTATTGGTTTCAAGAGGCCTGTGGCTTTCAAGACCTCTTTCATCCTGAACAGGTCTTCTGGAAATGAGGGCATAATAGACATATTTGTTGACGGCTCCTTCCCTCACAAATGCATTGGTCTTTTCCCTATAAAACACCATTTGGCTGCCATCGGGCAGCTCATACCCATAGTGTACGAGCTCGGTCAGTTCCTTATAGACTGTTTCATGTTCGCTGCGAAGCTCCAGGAAATAATCGTAGAGCTCCTCGCCCACCCATCGAACCTCAATCTCGCTGAAGGTATCCCTTGTTTTGACCGGGATCGGTTCTCCCCGGCTGTCACCCCAGTAACCGCCGTCTTCATCGTAGTCGTACCATTCCTCTCCCGCTTTGTTATACAGCCTGAAGTGATACAAGGTATCGGGTTCCAGGTTATATACCCTGAAATAGTATGTGGTGCCGTCCTTCACCACTGTGTATTGGGAGCGGAGTAGCTTTGTGTATGCAGAGTCAGGCTGTCCGCGCTTTTTCATGTACACTTCCATGGAATCTGCATCGGTTCCGCGGGTGTCACATTCTACATTAAAGCCCACTTGCAGATCTCTTACCACCTCAAAGTATTCTGGCGCCTTTACCATTCTGGTGGTAACAGGAAGCGTCACCCAGTCGCTCGGCTCTCCTTTTCCATCCTTCCGTACAGTACGCAGGCTGAAGAAATAAATATTATTTGGCCTGAGGAAACCTTCTCCGATGGGCATTATGATCTGATTGTTGTCATCAATGCTGAAGCCGTATGCCTCAAGCCTGGGGTTTTCAGGATCAATTACTATTACACCGCCGGAAGCAATGCTTTCATAGCTTTCAATAAGCCACTTATTGTATTCATCATCAGCAAAGTTTTCGGTATCGCCATTCACTGTACAGATCAATTCGTATATCACATCATTTTCCCTGTGCCTCCATGTCAAATCCGCCCGGGCATCGGTTATCCTCTCTTCACCATTCTCGTCTTTTGCAATGGCAAAGTCGGTAGGCGCACTGGGTTTTCTCGTGATATCGTCAATATCCTTAGGCGCAATCTTGGGTGTGGTAAAAGCCTTGATGGGAGAAAAATCGGACCACGCAACCAGCTTGCCATTAGGATTTGGGTCTGCAGGTTTGTCTTCAGAATCCTCATATGGTGCATACAGGTTTACCATCACCTTGAAATAATAAGTCGTGTTGGGCTTTAAACCCGCGTCCTGGCTGTCAATGAATACAGGTACCGGATCTGTCTCGGCAAAGCCCGGAGCATCGTAATTGAAGGATTCTCTTGTTATATATTCATCTTCAAAGGAAGGACTCTGGCTGATATGGATCACATATTCCAGTATCCTGTCTTCCAGCATGCTTGTATAGCGCTGCCAGTCGGTTTTGGTCAGCACTCGGTCCATTTTAACCCAGATTCCTGCAAGGTCAATGGTTTCATTTTCTTCGTCAATGTCAAGCTTTTCCTCTATATCTTTTATGCTGGGTACGGGGACGGCCTTTTTATCCAAAGGCAGTGTTGTAAAGCTCACAACAGGTGAGAGGTATGACAGCCTGATCCTCAAATCATCCGAGACACCTTCTGCCCATCTGATATCCCCATTATCCTTATAACGGGATGTGAAGATCTGCATATAGTAAATGGTGTTGGGTACCAAAAAGTCAGGATAATCTCCATCCCTGCCATCTTCGTTAAGATCCGCATCGTTTTCAAAATAAATGTCGGAATCTAGAGTATAATCCCAGAACAGCCTATCTCCGGGAATGAACTGATTTCCATCTGATCCCGAATCCATATCCACAATCAACCGATCCGGGTTTCTGGGATCCCATGTCAGGTTTTTCTTTCCGATAACCAGCACCCTTTTTTGCTTTACCGGCATATAGATCTGGATATTTTCCTGACCGATCTCTCTTCTTTCTCCGTCCTCAATAGCTGCATCCGGGCGATAGGAGCTCAGCAGAACATGGAAGGTATACTCTATATCCTCCTTATCCACTGAGGTGTCCTCATATCCGCCGTACGGAGCCTGCTGGAAAGCTTCCCATTTTCCATCATCGCGAAGTTGTTTCCAGGCCAGGGGCGCATCAAATGAAATATTCAGATCACTCAAGAGAAGCTCGGTTCCATATTCTGCGCCGCCCACATCAACAACCGTTACATTTTTCTTTCTGGTATCCCCTACCGAGGCTTCAATGTTCTTTGGCAGAGGTGGGGGCGCATCAATGGAGATCTCATCAAGAAAACTGGATCTCAGGTTCAAAGATGCACCTAGGGGACGGTTCGAGTCCTTGTTTGCAAAGAACACCACCGCTATATAATCGCCCGGTCCGAAGGGTACTATCTCCGCCACCTTGTCAGCGTAGGGGTCAATCCATTTTATCCTTGGCCACTTATGGATATCATGATATATCAGGTTGGGGTTTGTGTCATATTGTATCTGGTAGAACAGTTCGGGATAGTTTCCGTTTCTGATCTCGTCGAATTCTACCATGATCATGTCTTCATCAACTTTTTTAATCCTGAACTCTATGGGTGTATAGATGGAAGATGGATTTGAAAAATCAATGCCGGTAGTGTCTATGTCTTCATTCTTAACTGAAAACGAAGCGCTGGCGGTCTTAAGTCCAATACGGTCCAGCGCTATTGGTTCGCCAACTCCCCTTTTTTTAAAATCAAACCTTATCCGTGTATTCTCATATTCGGTTCCCGGCTCAATACCATTACTCCTGTCCAGAATAACAGAGACTTCATGTTTTGTGGTGTTATAGATAATCGGTTCATTCAGCGTCTCCTGTGTATTCCCGCTAAAACAGGACCAATCATCGTTGTAAACCATTGCGCGGGAATATGAATTATTGCTGCCCCTGCCCACATTCATATCAATATGGAAACGAACCTCATCGATGTCAGCTCCGAAAACACCTCCAAGGATAACCTCATCAACCAATTCCGTTAATGCTTTAACTCCTTCCCTATCCACATATATGGTGGGAACATTCCATGTAAGCTTTATTCTGGGATTACGACCACTCACTATGGACTGACCCTCAATGAGCCGTCCCATGTCTATATTATTGGTGCCATCGGTCATAACATTGAAGGATTCCCCTTTAAAGGTTATGCCGAATAAATAGAAGAACTTAGCGGTTACAGGTTCAGCGCTTCCTCTGACCTTTACGTTAACCTGCAAATCATAGATATGGTCTTTTTTAAATGTTTGTTCAGAAAACTCAAGCATGATGTTTCCGTTTGCATAACTATAAGGAAAATCATCCTCTGACTGAGGTGCGCCCGTATCGTCATGCCAGCCCACAGTCACCTGTTCCGGCTCTCCGTCGACAGGGAATGAGATTTCATGCTTCCTTGTATCTTTGTTGTAATTTACACTGATCCTTCCTGTTTGCACTTCCTGCGCATTAGAACGGGTCAGATTGACAGAAGACATAATCGATAAAGCAAATATGAATACCATAAACCAGGAGATGAACCTGTGAAAAACTCTTCTTCTCATAAAACCTCTCCTCAGTGTAACTTTGTCCACGCCTAAAAAAGGGTATAAATATCCCTACAATTATTTTATCGGAATAACCTGCCCTGCTGATTACAGCATAAACATTTAAAAAGGAGGAGTTTGAGCGGGATTTGCCGGCACCAAGAATTCCTACCTGCCGGGCACTTGTTATGCTATAATTAATTTACTGTTTAGTAAGGGGTGCGCTAATGCAATTCGAAGCGATTAAGGATATATTGTTTTCCGATACATTGGTGCCGGATATTTTTATCGGCGACATCATGCCAACTCTCCCATCAGATGCTGTGAAGGTTTATCTGTACTGTGTTTTTCTGAGTAAATACGGAAAAGAAGCACGACCTGACGATATTGCCGCCAAGATGGGGATGAGTGTGGAATCGATTGATACCGCCTTCACCATGCTGGAGAGAGAGGGCCTCATCATCAAAACCCCTCAGGTCATCACCATAATTGATCTGAAGGAACGTGAGATCAGCAAGCTCTACCGCGAAAAGACCTCCTCCGATGCCGACGAGGCTGTTTCCCGCACCTCCATAAACATTAAGAGGAACCAGTGCGTGGATTCCATCAACAAGATGTTCTTTCAGGGGCTCATGTCATCAACCTGGTACACCACCATAGACCATTGGTTTGAAACCTTCAAATTTGATGAGGATGTCATGGTTTCTCTGTTCAAATACTGCTATGACCGCAACGCCCTCAATGCCAAATACATAGAGAAAGTAGCCTCAACCTGGTCAGACCGTGGCATTACAAACCATTGGGAACTGGAAAAATACATGGAGAAGATGGAAAAGGTAAATGAACTGGGAAGCCGGATTGCAAGAAAGCTCCGGCTGGGCAGAAAGCTGACATCCTATGAAGAGCGCTATCTGGAAACATGGATTTATGAGTATGGCTTCGATATGGATATCATTGACCTGGCGCTGGAAAAGACCACGGGAAAGACCAACCCCAATTTCAGATATATCCATGGAGTGTTAAAGGGCTGGTTCAATGACGGGCTGAGGACAAAGGATCAGATCCTGGCCGCCTCCCAGGCAGCGGCGTCAAAGAGCGGCAAGAAGGCTGCAGAAACCGCATCCCGCAGAAGTGCCTTCACGCAGAGATCCTATGACGATGCATTCTTCGATATGCTTGACAATGTATCAGTGAAAGGAAAGGACAGAGGCAATGGTCCGGATTAATCGGGAGATCAAAGTAATCCTTGAAGCAAGACGTGACAGGGCAAGAGCAGATCTGGATCAAAGAAAGGCCGAGGCTTGGGCCAGAATACCGGAACTTGCAGTCCTGGATCAGAAAATAACACTGGAGGGTATTCACCATGCCCGGATGGTTATACGCGGCGATTCGGGTGTAGCTGATGCTGAAGCTCTGGCCAGACGTATCACCGAATTAAAAAAGGAAAAGGAAAAGCTCCTTTTAAACAATGGCTATCCGGCGGATTTTCTGGAGCCCCGCTTCACCTGCAGGATCTGTGGGGATACGGGACTTATCACCGGGCAGGATTCCCTTGAAACACAACCTTGCGTTTGCTATCGCCAGCTCTACCTTGAAAAGCTCTATCAGGTTTCAAATATTCTTGATGATGGCATGACGGGCTTTAAATACTTTGATGAAAGCCTCTATGATGACAAACCCGACAAAAAGCGCTATGGCTCGGATATTTCACCGCGGGATCAGATCATGGCCATCAGGGATCGGTGCCTGGCCTTCATTGAGAACTTCATGGATCCAGGTCAGTCCAATCTCTATTTTTATGGCGCAGTTGGCACCGGCAAGACCTTCATGGCAAAATCCACAGGCCTTGAACTGCTTAAGAGGGGGTATACCGTCCTTTACCTGTCAGCCCCCGTCCTGTTCGATGTGATCCGAAGGGCGCGCTTTTCCCCTGATGACAGCGAATTGGATGCCACATACCGGGATCTTGTGGAAACCCAGCTCTTGATATTGGATGATCTTGGAACCGAGCCTGCCAGCGATGCCCGGTATGCTGAGTTTTTGACTCTTCTGGAGGCACGTAAGACCAGAGCCAGCCACCATATGGCCCGTACAATTATCTCGTCCAATTTAGACTTAAAACAAATATACCAGGCCTATAATGAGCGCATTGCCTCCAGGATCCTGGGGGAATTCGAACCTATTAAATTCTTCGGTGATGACATACGCATCCTTAAAAAATTTTGCTGAATGAAAGCGAAGCGGCAAGGGCTTATTCCCTGCCGCTCCCTATTTAAGAACTGGCACATCTACATGGTCAGTATTCCCTCTTCTGAGTTGATGATAAGCAGAATATCCTCCTCTTCTCCGGTTATTGCGTTAATATATACCAAGAAGTCCTGATCATCGAGCTTTCCCTTGAATTCATAGCAGAACAGTTCACTGCCATAGTCTGTGGGGATGATGGCAAGCCCTGTGGAAACGATGTTTTCTTTCCTGGCAACCTTCCGGAGCGCCTCGGCCTCAGAGAGAACCGGCGTGGGTATATCCCTCTCCCTGTGGCTCATGAGATATCCCTTGCTTTCAAACCCTACTATCTCCCCGTTGTCCAATGCTACCTTAACCTTTACAAGGTCGGCATATACAGTAACCCCGTCCTGTTCGTAGGCATAGTTGATGGTGGCAACCCCTTGCTGTTCGGTATAATAGGTGTCCCTCATATTCTTGAAACCGCTCTTTTCGAGGAACTGCTTTCCTATCTCCTTTGCCTTGTCGATATCAAGCTCCACATCCCCCACATCACGGTTGTACAGGAACCAGACCACCCTGCCGCCCACGACAGAAACATCAGCTTCGGCCACACTTTTTTCCTTCTTGCCTTCCAACTCAAAACTGAAATTATAGGTATCAATGACACCGTTCTTGTTGTCTGAAACCTTCTGTATGTTGCGTATATTCTCCTTCCCAAAGAGCTTGCCCAGGTTTTCTATGGCCTGATCCTCCGACACGTTTTCTCCTGAGAGGCCAAGAGCCTTCTGGTTGGTCATATGCTCCGAAAACGGGCCGTCATAGATCAGGGTCGGCATCTCTTCGAAGGTTCCGTCAATGTTGGAAATGCTCATGGGCACTTCCACATCGGACTTTGAAAAGAGCTTGGCGCCGCCCCCGGCCAGGTTCTCCCACTTCATGGTTCCCGCCGACAGCTCACCGTGGAATTTGTCCAGATTATCATTGAGGGAAACCGCATACTGATGAAGGCTTTTGATTGTGTCCATCTGATCCTGGTTCATGACCTGCCCCTTAACATTCTGACCGTTAAGGGTCTTGGCATAGTCCCCCACCTGGCTGATGAATTTTTGGGTGTTCACCAGAGCACCCTGTTGCACTGGCAACTGACCCAGGTTGGTGGAAACCAACTCGGCACGATGCCAGATATCCTTTAAAATGTCTGCGGCCTTTTGGGGAGAAGAAGTCAGCATAGCCTTTGACAGCAACACCTCCATATCCTGGACATACCCTGTCATTTCATAAAAAGCCCTATTGTACTGGGCGTCCAACTGGCGGCGCAGCAGAACTGCCCGGTGGTACTGGTAGGCTCCGAACAGGGTGGTCAGAGCAAGTATGGCTATTACCACATTCTTTGCTTTGTTCCTGGCATGATACCCGGGGCTTTCGTCCCTCTCATGCTCTGAAACACGGCGTTCTCTGCGATTTTCCAGAATGTATTCCTTCTCGTCATAATCCATGGTCTATCTCCTCTCCATCCATTTATTTGCCGAAATTATGCTTGCCGATCTTAGTCACGATCTGTCTTGACCAGATCCATTTACTGGTTGCTGTAGCCGGATTCCAGTAATACAGGCAACCATAGGTGGGATCCCAGCCATTGAGGGCATCCTGAGCAGCCTTCACCACTGTGCTGTTGGGATCAATGGGCACATTTATCTGACCGTCGCTGACAGCTGTAAAAGCTCCTGGCTGGTAGATGACGCCGGCTATTGAATTGGGAAATCTGGAGTCCTTGACTCGATTGAGGATGACTGCTCCAACCGCCACCTGCCCCTCGTAAGGTTCTCCACGTGCTTCGCCGTTGATAGCCCGGGCAAGCAGCTGCACATCGCTTACCCGGCCGCTGGAGTTCTGTGCCTGGCCCGGATACAGCACTATGAAAAGACCAACAAAGAGTGCAAAGATGACAATGATTTTTCTGAATTTCATGACCATTTCACCTCTTTGCTATTCTTTCATGATAAATCCTGTATTATGCCGAAAATATAAAAGAGACTAAAGGGACAGTTCTTTTGTCCCATTTGCAAAAAGTACTGTCCCTTTGTTAACAATATAGAATATAGAATTTTGAGAAGCATTTCCCTCTGTGTCATTGCAAGCGGAATGGAGTGGAGCGGGGCAATCTCGGAGATTGCTTCGTTGTTTCTCTCCTCGCAATGACAGAAGGAAAGCGCTCTGTTCGCAAAGACAATAAGGAATCCCCGAAATAGGCTATAGCTCAATAAGATTCAGCCCGTCGCCCCATATCTCTTTGGCCAGTTCAACCTCGCGGCTGTGGCTGGTCATGAAGAACACCTGCCTGTTGGCTGAGGCTTCCCGCAGCAGCTTAAAAGCCATAAGAGTCCTCTCCTCGTCATACTGAAGGAAGGGCTCATCCAAGAACAGGGGAATGGTTTCCTTCCCTCTTTCCATCAGGGCAAGAGCCGCAAGACGCATGGATAAATAGACCTGATCTATGGTTCCGGAACTGAGCCTGGCCACCGGCACAAGCTCCTCACATTCAGGAACCTCAAGATACAACCGTCCTTCCGGATCGGTTTTTATGCTCTGATACCTGCCACCGGTGATCACGGAAATGAACCTTCCCATCTCATCGTTAAGCATGGCAGTATAATTCATCTGGAGGCGGGAACCCACCTCCAGCAATACATCCCGGGCGGCCCGGATGCTCCTGCCGGCCAGTTCCAAGTGGCGTTTTTTCTCCTGAAGCTGGCTGACCTCTTCCTCAACATCTGCAAGATCCCCCTGGGAGGGTGCTCTTTCCAGCCGTGCTTTCAGACTGCCAATACGGATCTCACAGTTTTTAATCTCCTCTTCTGTCTCCCGGATCTGATGCTCCGACACATCTTCCTGACCCATGGCAGATTCAGGTTCGGAACTCCCGCCAGACATCACTGAGGCAGCAGCATCCAGCTGGGCGGCAGAGGCTATTTCCTTTTTGGCTAATGCTGATGCCTCCCTGAGAATCAACCTTCTTTTTTCCTCAATGGCTTCAATCCGCTGACGCAGATCATTGGCACGCCTGTCATTCTCTCTGAACTGACTAAATCCTGCCCTGAAGCCCTCCATAACACCTTCCATAATTCCCGGATCAGTTGATGCTGATGCGAACCCGTCCAGGCATGATGCAAGGGTCTTATGCAGGGCATCCTTCTTCTCCAACAGATAATCTTTCTTTATCCGGGCTCCCGCCAGCTCGCTCCTGCAAGTCTCTGATCCCGACAGGACGCCCTGAAGCTCCTCTTTTTGCGAAAGGTAGTCATTGAGTCCCGAAAAGCCCACCTCATGCAGGAATGCAAGCTGCGAATCTGCTGGACTTATGGAAACGGTTTTCTTTTTCGTGCCCCGGAAAAGGGCTGTCAAGATACCAGCCAGGGCAGACACCCCTGCAGCTGTAAGCATGGACATCTCCATTTCCCGGTTCAGTAATACAGGCAAAGCCATAATAGCGGCTGCTAGTATTAGAAGTATCACAGGTACAAATAAGGGAATGCCTCCACCGCGCTTTTGGCCTTGGTATGAAGTCGCCGCAGCTTCTTTTTCCTGATCCTTTAAGAACCTGTCTATCCTGTCCACCTTTTCCTTCACAGGCTGAAGCCTTTCCAGCCTCAGGCTCAGGTCAGCGTTTTGCTGTTCCAGCGTTTTAATGCTTGCTTCCCATTCTTCCAGTTGTCTATAGATTTCCTTATACTCATACCAGACATCATTAAGAGTTTCCATAGCCTTTTCGGTCATCTCACTGAAAACGCCCGAGCATTCCAGCTTCTTTTCCAGATGGACCAGTTCGGCTTTCATCTCCTCCAAAGACCTGTCCAACTCATGGCATTCCCTGGCAAGATCACTGAGATGGTTCTTCAGATTGGCATTATGTTTCATCTTCAGTTCATCATGTTTTTGCCTCAGATCCTTAAGCCTTTCTTTCTCCCTCTTTAGCATGGACCATGCATCCAGATATCTCTCATGCTGCTCCAGCATTTCTGCTCTGATGCTCTCCAGTTCCTTAAGACGCGCCTCCACCCTGTCCAGAGGTCTTGTGGTGGATCTTCCCGTGCCAACCTTTTCCAGAAGGGCATTGTCCAAAGCCTCAAGAGCCCGACTGAGGGACAGATCCTCACTCCCGGAGGTAGAAAGGTTGGTCAGCTTCTCCATGATTATGCGGGCTCCGTCAGGATCCATGGCCGTTTGCATCTGACGTATCTGAGCGCTCCTTACAAATACCTCCTCAGAGAGTCCCAGGTGCTCCTCCGCAAATCTGGGACCGGTATCCCTGCTGAGCGCAAAACCGGAGGTGATGTCCCTCGACATACCATCGTGTATATGGGTCAGCCCTTTATCAAAATTGCGATCCACCCTGTATGCAGATCCATCATCGAGTACATATTCCAGTACACCCGCAAACTGGCTCCCGTTCCAGGGCTTATATGCCTTTCCGTGACTTATAGAGGCCTTCTTTGAACGCTTGCCTCCTCCAAGACCATAGAGCATTGCCATCACAAAATCGACCAACGTGGATTTTCCGGACTCATTGGAGCCTGTAACCAGGTTGAATCCACCGGAAGGCCGGATGCGTTTATCGCTGAATTTACCAAACCCCTTTATGTCAAGCAACCCTATTCTCATATCAGCCGCCTTTCCCGGTCGGATCCCTTAAACAGGCCACCGTCAAAACGAGCGTCTATGCGACCCTTTTCAAGGGCTTCAATGCCAAGATCCAGAGCAGCGCTGAGGATCTTGGCCTGCTCTTCGTCGCCATTGTCTTCACAGTCTTTTAATCGCTGAAGCATCTCCCGCGTAAAAGCTCCTTTAAGGTTCTGCTCACTGGATATGGCTCCATAGTCGTAGCAATCCCGGGTTTCATCAAGGATCTGGAGCCAGGGAAAGTCCTCCGTCCAGGGCTTTTTCAACGCCTCGCAATCCACCGCCAGCGGGGTTCGCCCCTTTAGTATCACCCTGGGAAGATCCTGGCCTGGGTCGAGGCTGCAGAGCAATTCCCCCAGCCTTGCGCTGGCTTCCTCCTGACTTCTGACGGCAGCCATATCAAGGTCCAACCATACATACCTCTTCTGAGCCAGATTGATTTCCCGGATATCCAACGCCTTTTTACCATTCTCATCCCTTTCCATGGTCACCAAAAAAACTCCGTGATCCCCGGTCTCATCGAATCCAAGAGGTTCCGGGCTTCCCGGGTTTGCGGCATTTTTAAGCCTGAAATCGGTTTTACGGTTGTGGAAATGCCCCAGGGCGTAATAGTCATAGCCCAAATCGGCCAATTCCCCGGATGAAACCGGGTTAAATGGACGGCTGCTGAAGTTCATATCCAATGTACCGTGAAGCATGAAGATATTAAAACAGTTACTAAAAGGCCGGGGTATCATTGAAAGGTCGGGGGTATCCTGCCTGAAGGCTGAAAAGCCTACGCCATGAATAAAAGTGTTCACACCGTCAAGCATGACCGAGGGTTTTTCATGATTCAGAATAACCACATTACCAGGCCAGTTCCATGTTTTATACCAGGAGTTGGCCACATAGGGATCATGATTCCCCGGTAGGACCACAACAGGAATTGTCAGCCGTTCAAAGAGGCTGCCCACCCTTTGGATGGTGGCTCTTGATGCATAGTCATGCTCGTAAAGGTCACCGCAGACCAGAATGAAATCCATCCGTTCATCCTCCGCCAGCCTGATGATGGACTCAAAAGTTTTCCACACATCAATCCGGCGCATTTCGGTATAGTTCTTAAGGCTGCGGCCTCCAAAGGGGCTGTCCAAATGAATATCCGCACAATGGAGAAATCTGATCCTGTCCGTGACCATGGACATCATCCTTTCTCTGTCTGAATCACTGCGTATGCCGCTGCATAGTCCCTGCAATGGGTCAGGCTGACATCCAAGGATATTCCGAAAAGCATATGAAAACGTTTCTCGGCCTCCCCGTGGAGAACCACCCGGGGCTTGCCATTGGAGTTATTTACCACTTCGATATCCTGAAATGAGATGCCCTGGGAAATACCTGTACCCAGCGCCTTGGATACTGCCTCCTTGGCGGAGAACCGAACTGCGTAGCTGCTGGTTCTGGCCTTGCCTTTCGATTCGCAGTACTCAATCTCACGGGGGGTGTAAATACGGCGGATAAAGCCATCGCCGCCTCTGTCGATGGCGCGCTCTATACGATCAATCTCCACAATGTCGATACCTGCCAGAATCCCCATTGAACACCTCCAGGGTTGATATGTTTCTTTTAGGAATCAGCCTGTTAGTAAAAGAGTACAGGTAAGCCAAACCTGTACTCCAAAGGACTTTGATGTGTATTGTTTTGCTGTTTGGCATCCCGTGCAGGAATCGAACCCGCATTAATGGATCCGGAATCCATTGTCTTATCCATTAGACCAACGGGACATGTATGGCCATTCAACCGCATGGTTTATTATACGCCAGCAGAGGCTTAATTTCAATAGCATCCATAATCATCCTCCAAGGCCGGTTGCGGTTTTCCCCTGTTGCCTTGAGAGAATAACCTCACTCAATTAGGGCTTAAGCAATTTGAAAGCCAGGCTTTCCAGGTAGAGGATGGCGGTACCGCTGATCTGCATCCAAAAATAGGCGGCGAATATGAGAATCATCCTGCCAAAGGTCTGGATACGGGTTCTGATGCTGATGGTGCGGTATAAAATTCCCAGTTGCAAGAAGGGAAGTACGGGCATCAGGGTTGCAAGGATGGCATAGAGTACCCTGACCTGATTCGCAGAAACCGGTCCCACCTGTGTCCAGTCAACCCCGGAATAAAGGACGAGAGCATAGGGTATGACAAACAGAAGATGGGACAGGGCATAGGATTTCATAAGAATAATTGAAATCCTCTTATGGACATATTTGTCGCTTCGCCTTCCTATCATCTGTAGAAAATCGCCAAGGGGATAGATGGTGAGAATAACATCTATCGCTCCAATCAGAAAAGACAGGATTAAAAAAAGGATGAACCTGAATAGCACACTTCCAGGACTGCCAACAAATATCGACTGCTCGATAAGGTTTTCATAGAATAACAGATCGAAGCAACCCACAAATATAAAGGCAAGCAATAATCCCGGAAGTCTTATGGATATCCTTCTGTGAAGCCAAACCGGAAACAGAAGAAAATCCATTGGGCTGGCCGGAATCTGAGTAACTTTTTCCATAGAATCAGTATCTCTTTTCATGTTGATTCTTGGCAAAATCTGTATGCAAGAGCATACAGATTTTCGTATTTTATTCTAGCATATGAGGTGGGGCTAATCAACAACAATAGCCTTCCATTCTTCATAGTGGGAGATCTTTTTTAGGTTCCTTTCAAAAACGGGCCACACGCTTTCATTTGCAAAATTGGCAGCCCAGACGCAGGATCCCGCCAGGTTATACTTATGTACCAGCGAGGTCTTGGCATTGACTGCATCAGCGTCCTCTATCCACATCTTTATGGTTCTCCCGTCCTTCTCGTAGGTGGCATGGTACTGACCCTGAGACGGGTTCCAGACAACCGTAGCATCGTTCTCCTCAACCCTTTTCCAGGCACCGTCTATGGTCAGTGCCGCAAGATATGAGGTTTTCATCTTGCCGTCCACTTCTTCCTCAGCCCATAGCCTGGTGTAGAGCGGTATACCCAAAAGCAGCCTGTCCGGAGTTACCTCCTCCAGGGTAGCCACGAGACGATCCTCCACCCATTGAAGTTCAGCGCTGGAACCGGGTGCAGGCCAGTTCTGGTCATAGGTCATGAGACAAACAAAATCCACAGTCTCACCCAGGGCACGCCTGTCATGGGAAAGGGACCATGTCTCACTGCCTCCTGGCACGCCTACGGCCACTGAAACCACAAGCCCCTGTTCTCTGAGAAGGGGCGAGATTTCCCGAACAAACTGGGTGTAAGCATCCTTGTCCTTAAGATAGATATTCTCAAAATCAAGATTTATTCCGTCGAGATCATAAAGCGCTGCATAGGCCAGTATCTGTCTGATGACATTATGCCTTAGCTCGGTGCTGTTGAGTATTATACTGGTTCCTTCAATATCATTAAATGCGTTGGCCACAAGCCCCCATACCTGCCAGCCGTTATTATGAGCCCATTCCACATACTCAGGGTTGGCGCGGTTTTTGATGGTTCCCTCCCGGTCTATAATCTCAAACCAGGTGGGGGACCAAATATCAATGCCGGGGGATTTTTCCCTGCTGAACTCCATGTACTTCTTACTGTAGGTCATATCCCATACCAGGTTGATCTTGCCTGCGGGAAGGGGTGAAGAGGTACTGTTAGAATCGGTATCCCGCTCTGTTATGATGATATCCCGCACCACCACATCGGCCTTTGGTATGTATCCGAAGATCCCCTCATATGTACGCACCCTGTACCAGGATTCATACTCCTCAAAGATTATCAGCTCAGCAGCCTGGGAGCCCAGTTCTGCCTCATCGTACTCCCTGACAATGGGCTCTTTTATGCTCATGCCTGTTCTGATGACCGCCTCGGCGCTTAAAGGCTCTCCCATCCGATAGATGCTGTTTCTGTGATCCACGATCACCACATCCTGTTCAGGCATGTATCTTATGTTGACCCGGTAAAAATCCTTTAGAAAATCCATGGGGATATACAGGGTTCCATCCTCTTCCACAGGAGGGAACTGAAGCTCCATGGGCTCCTCATTGATCAGCGCATCAAGCTTTCCGGTTTCCATCCGGATTACCCGATCCTTTGTGGTGACAATCACTTTTTGCTGGGCTTCATCCCACCAGATATAGGGATCGATGTGCTTTTTCACGGTACCAAAGGGCAGAAGGACTCTGCCTTCCCTGATCAGGGGAGGCTCTCTCTCCACAATCACTTCTGAACCGATGACAAGACGCGTGGCGGGGATGTCGTCAAAGAAGCCGACAACCTGTGAGTTGGGCTCTTTAGCCTTGAGCCAGAAATAATAACCCAGTATCAGGCATAAGGCCACCACCAGATAGATGGACAACAGATTGACCAGTCTTCTTCGCATTGGATATTCCCCCGTGAAATCATAACAGATCAATGAATTATGGATATCTATGTGTCATGACACCTCAGTGCCGACACCTTTGTCTATTGGAATACCTTTCTGGGTATAAAGGTTCTAAAATTCTTTATCATTTTTTCATCAGGCTCAAAAAGGATCACCTTTGGGGTGTTGTCCTTGGTCAAGAAAATAAACCATTTATCAGCTTCGGGGTTGTTGGATGAAAAGTCCAGCACGGTCTTAGTCTGCCGGATATTATGGGTATACTGATCCGAGTTCACCCTGGCAACCACTTCAAAATCCTTGCAGTTCGCTGTAAAAACCCTTTTTCTGCTCCTCTGGTTAACGATCCTGTCTATATCAAGATCCCCATTGGTAATGATATACTCATACTCGATATTGCGCATTGAGGCCAAAAAATAGGCCAAATAAAAAATACCGGCAATAACGACGGGTGCAAAAGGCCCCAGAAAAGCAAATGCAAAATAGCTGACAATCAGGGCAATTATGAACAACAGAATCATGTAGGCTATATCCAAAGGGGACTTCTTGCGCCTTATAATTTTTTCAATAAATACATCCATATCCTATACCTCCCGGAAACCATCTCCCTTGAGTGTTTCCTCGTTCTATTCTAGCATACCCCCATAAGCTTAATCAATTGTCCCATCCATAACCTGTTACATACATTTTTTCTGATAAGGGGCATGGACGCCTTCTTATGGGGGAAAGCAGCTTGACGGGTATAGGATATATGCAGCCTTATTAATGGATAATAGTTTTGATGGGTTCCTGAGAGCTGCAGCTCTCAAGGGCTTTAAGGATCTGCTGTTCTGTGATGCTGCCCGTGATTTCCATGGAGCTATTTAGTAGGTAAATAATATGGAAGCTGTCGTAATCCAGCTTCTTTAAAACCTCGCCCAGACTGCAGTCCTCCATGGCCGCAATATGCCTTACAGGGTAGACCTTCTTCTTCATAATTCTCTGTCTTCTGGTAAAAAGGTTCTCAAATCTCATCACACCCATCGACTCCTCAAGAAGTTTATGACCTGGCAAAATAAGGACTGCTATTAGCAGGCTGGGGTTTTTATAAAGCACAATCTGGAGTATTCCTGACAGGCAGAATACGATCCTGAGCACCACTGACAACCTTTTTAAAACACTTACTGCACGGCTTCCGCCCATCCTATTGTAAAGGATGATTAATAATATCTGCCCGCCATCCAGGGGATGAGCAGGGATCAGATTAAATAAGCCAATGGCCAGGTTGCCCTCAAAAAGATTCTGGCCAAAGCCCTGGCTTCCATAAAATGCGGCTGCTGCCAGGAGATTCCCCACAGGCCCGCTCAGATAGATCAGAACAAGTTTCCTGTAGCTTCTATCCCTTTCCTTGAGTTCGGCGCGCAGCCCGCCCGGCAGGATCCTGATCCGCACCAGCGGCGTTTTAAGAAGATGCGCTGTCACTATGTGCATTAGTTCGTGAAAAAGAACCGCCAGTACACACGCAGCGATAATTTCAATCAGGGCGATCCCCCCACGGTCTGAACCAGCTGGCTGAATACAGACTTAACACCTTCAAAAAGGTTTTGGGGATCGATATGGGTTTCAACAACATGTTTCCGGATGATTGCCAGAGCATCCTGCATATCCGGACGGCTCTGCATCAGAACTACAATGCCCAGTATGGCAAAACAGGCCAGAGCCTGCTTGATCAGCTTGATCGCCATCAGGGTTGCCCTGTTGTCCTCAATCTGGGTACGCTGGCTAGAATAGCTCTTATACGAAGAGGGGTATGCCGATGTCCTGGATCCCTGCCGTGAATACAGCTTCTTGTACAGGTCATGGTCCCGCCTTCGGGAGGCTGTCAGGGAATCGGAAAGGCTGTCCCTCTCCCTGTAGGTCTGAACCGGCCTAGGCTTCCTGTATTCCTGGGTCGGCCGGGTTAGCTCATCCTTATCAAGGAGGGTATAGGCCTCCTTCTCCCACCAGGGAGTCTGGGAATGGCTCTGGGTTTCAGATTCTGGCTGTTTAAGGCTGGTTATGCTGTTTTCTGCCGATGCCTCTTGAGCCTTGTCTTCGTCAGGAGGCGTGATCCGCCTTTTTTGGATGTATTTGCGGTATTTCTCCAATTCTCCGGATTCGGTGACGGCCATAACCATTGCTCCCCCTGGCATTGATCATCTTATGAATCATATGACATGCCACCTGGGGATATGCTCATATCAACGTTAAGGCCGGGGGTAAATTGAAATGAAAAAAGCTGCCTATATGGCAGCCTCGTCGGGTTCAGTATTCAGTGTCTTTCAACCAGTTCCCTCCATGCGAAATCACCCCGCTGGAGACCGTTGATTAAAACCTCAGCCGTGGCCAGATTGGTAGCAATGGGAATGTTGTTCCGGTCACAGGAGGAGCAAATTTCCATCAGGGTATCATTTGCCACCATCTCGTCGGGATCGGCAAAATATATAACCAGATCCATCTCATTGTAGGCAATCCTTGCAATAATCTGCTGCTCTCCCAGCCTCCCGAAATCCAGTGTGAATACATCCAGATCGGCAGATTCGGAAATGATAGCCCCGGTACCGCCTGTTGCATACAAAGAATGCTTTGACAGAACAAATTTATAGGCTATACAGAAAGCCTCCATAAGCTCTTTTTTGTTGTCATGTGCTATGAGGGCTATATTCATGGTATCCTCCGTAAAAGATTCGGAATCAATTATCTGCCTGCGTTTTTCATCCCTTTAATGGGGATATTGGCAACCAGTGCCGGTACTACTCTCTCACCATCATCGCTGCTGGTTTTGGTTAACTGTATATCAAGGGTGTCCTCGTCGATCTCCATATAATTTTGGATCACCTTAATGATCTCGCTCTTTACCATCTCCAAAAACTGGGGTGATACATTGGAACGATCGTGAATCAGAACCAGTTTCAATCGCTCTTTTGCTACATCCCTGGGGGTTTCCTTTTTAAACCGCAGCAGTTTGAACAAGTCCAACATAGATTTCCCTCCCTTAAGCAGGTTTTATACCAAACAGCTTTTTCATTTTACTGAGAAGCCCCTCAGAACCATTCAAATCCAGCAAGGGAACCGTTTCTCCCATAACACGTTTGGTAATATTGCGATAAGCCTGACCTGCCTGGGATTTGTTATCTGTAACAGCGGGTTCTCCTCTGTTTGTTGATATAATGATGTTTTCATCATCAGGAACAACACCGATCAGATCAATGGCAAGAATATCGATAATATCTTCTATTGACATCATATCTCCGCGCTTGACCATATCCTGTCTCACACGGTTGATAAGAAGCTTTGGACTGCGAATCTCGTTGGCTTCCAAAAGACCTATGATACGGTCGGCATCACGTACTGCCGAAACCTCAGGAGTGGTTACAACAAAGGCTCTGTCCGCACCGGCGATGGCATTTTTGAATCCCTGCTCTATGCCTGCGGGACAGTCTACCAGTATATAATCGAACTCACGTCTGAGCTCGTCACAGAGCTTGACCATCTGTGGGGGAGTAATGGAATTCTTATCACGGGTCTGGGCAGCCGGCAGCAAATACAGTCCTTCATAACGTTTATCCTTGATGAGAGCTTGCTTCAGGCGGCATGCACCTTCCATAACATCAACTATATCGTAGACTATTCTGTTCTCCAGCCCCATGACAACATCAAGGTTGCGTAGACCGATGTCGGTGTCGATCAGGACTACCTTCTTTCCAAGAAGAGCCAGCCCGGCACCTATATTGGCAGTGGTTGTGGTTTTTCCCACACCGCCTTTGCCGGAAGTAATTACAATAACTTCACCCATATGTACACTCCTTCAGCATTGATAAAAAATTTTATCCGTTATGTACTTTTTAGCGGATGCAAACCGAGCACCGGCAACATGATTCCTGCTGCTTATCCTCTTTTTATGGTATATGTTTTTAGACTAAAAGTCAACGATGGCCTATACCGGTTCTACAATTATCAGACCATCCTTTACTGTAGCAATTTCGGGTGTGAGAACATGGTCGTCTGAATCGTCGGGACGCCTGGCGATGGCTTCGGCTATCCGGATCTGGGTTGGCTTTAAGGACAGGGCATAAATGAAGGCATCCCTGTTCCCGGCTGCACCGGCATGAACCATGCCCCTTAGGGTTCCAAGTACAATTACGTTCCCTGATGCTATGATCTCCCCGCCGGGATTAACGTCGCCGATAACAACAATACTGCCATCGTATTCAACCCGTGTTCCGCCTCTTACAGTACTTCTGATGAACTTGCAACTGTCCTCGTTTATATCACTGGTAAAGAACCTGCGAATGCCTGCTGAAGGTGCAGCCGGGGCAGCTTTCTTAGGCGGCAGGTCGCTTTCTTCCTGCCTTGAGAAGCTTTCTATGACAGCCCCGCTTCTCTCGTCAAGAATGGCCTTAAGCCTTGCCTCATCCTCATCCGAAAGCTTCGGCCCCCTGTATGCCACATTGATTTTTGCCCCTTTGAAAAAACGTGAGGCAGCACTCACCTTGGCCTCGGTTTCACTCATGATCTCTTCGGGAGTATATCCCTGGGGAATAACAATAATAAGTCCTTCGGCATTCCCCTTGAATACTATGCCTCTTCCTTCCTCCATCTTTGTCTACCTCGCTTGTATATAAGATAAATTCATTTGATTGCAATAATGAGATTGCCGCCCTTCGCCCGCAATGACAGCCCCACTTCTACCAAATAATCTCGACCGTGTGTGAACCAGACGTATCCTCAGTCTCATTCAGCCTGAAGTATGCCATCATTATATCCTTGGCAATGGGTGCCGTCCAGGAACCCCACACCCCATGCTCTACCACCACGGCAATAGCGATCTGGGGATCATCATAGGGTGCATAGCACACGAAAAGGCCATTGGAAGACTCGGTAGCCTCCCTGCCGGTCTCCGATGTACCGGTTTTACCGGCCACATCAAAGGGAAAATCTCTGAATACGCTGGCAGCAGTACCGTCGTTCCTGTGGGTAACCGCCACCATTCCGGCCTTGACGGCATCAATTGTGTCTTGCTTGACAGGAATCTTATAGTATTCGTCGGGAGCCTCGTATACAATTTTCCCCTCAGGTGACACCGCCATCTTGATGAGATGGGGCGTATACCGCTTTCCTTCATTGGCAATGCAACTGATATAATTGGTGATCTGCACCGGGGTAAAGGCATTATACAGCTGACCGATGGCAGCCATAACCGTATTGGCCGGATACCAGTCCTCACCGAAATAAGTCTTCTTGAACTCCCTGGATGCAATCCTTCCAACCGATTCTGTAATCTCAATGCCTGTAGGCTGCGCCAGACCGAATTCCTTAGCCCACTTTACAATATTGTCGATACCGGTCATTACGCCCACCTTGTAGAAGAACATGTTGCTTGAGGTTGCCAGAGCCTTGGTAAGTGCAATTTTCCCCTGATTTCCTTCAAGGTTAGTGAGCATGAGTCCCCCAACCTCTTCCCTGTAGGGACAGTTTATCAGGGTGGTAGGCGTTATGGTCCCGCTTTCCAGCGCCGCCACGGCCACCAGTGGCTTATAGGTGGACCCGGGGGCATAAATTTCCTGGGAAGCCCTGTTCCACATTGGGTTGCCTTCCTGAGTCAGAATTGCGGCCTTGGCCTCATTATCATCGCCAAGGAATACGGCGGGGTCATAGTCAGGATAGCTGACCATGGCCAGAATCTCACCGGTTTTGACGTCCATGACCACAACAGCTCCGGCATCGGCGTCTCCAAAATTCTTGTTGTGGCTCTTCTTCCGTATTTCCTCTATATTACGTTTAAGGGATTCGGCTGCCACCTTTTGAAGCTCCAGATCAATGGTGAGATACACCTTGTTTCCGGGAACAGGGGGACGTTCAATGGTGAAGGCGGTGGTTCTGCCGCTTTCATCAACTTCCCTTGAAATGAGGCCGCTCACACCCCTCAACAGGGGCTCGGCTGCGCTCTCAATCCCCATAATGCCTACAATATCGGATCTGGTATAGTATTTGTCCGGGTACTCTTCTGAGAACCTGTCATATTGTTCCTGGGAAATGTACCCCACATAGCCAAGGACATGGGATACCAGCTGGGCGTTGTAATACACCCTGTAGGGCTTAACATAGGTGGAAAAGCCCTTGAAATAACTGCTTCTTTCCTCAATCTCAGCCATGGCCAGAGCCGGTATGTCGTCGGCTATTATCAGAGGATTCTGAATGGATGGCCTGTTTACCAGCACCTCATACCTGAGCTTCATTATTTTAAAGGCTTCCTCATCGGTGTATGACGAATCTATCTCAAAGGTTTTATCCCTCAGATACCTGAAGACCTGATCGGCTGTGATAAGGTACTGGGCATCCTCCTGGTTAACCACAATTCCTTTGATAAAACTTTCGGTATTATCGGTTTTAAAACGTATGGGGTCAATATCAATATAATCGGTGAGCCTGCTCTTGAATCCCCTGTCGTTTTCCTCAAGAACAGATATGAGCTCAAAGAACATTGCGTTCTTTTCCTCGTGGGACATATCAACATCAACATATTGTACGCAATACCCCATACGGCTTCCGGCGATGGGAATACCGTTCCTGTCAAAGATGTCGCCACGTTTGGGGTAAATATAGCCCTCGGTGGCTATGCGGCTGATGGATTGCTCCTGATAATAGGCTCCATTGATAAGCTGAATAGTGGCAAGATTATAGATAATAATGGCTGCAGCGGCCAATATACATACAGCTAGCACTATGTAACGATCCAAGCCTTTATGTTTCTTTTCCTCGTTACTCATGATGATAACCTGTTCCTCTTTCTGTCCAATGTATCAAGTATATTATATACTTTCCCGATGGGCTTAAAAAGCGGCAAAATCAGTATACTGTTCAGTAGAGCCTCGGGCAGCACAACCATCGTAAAAAGATATGGGATGTGCCTGTAACCCCGGAATAGAAAAATGACGAGTATGAACAGGGTTTCAACAGCAACTGTTGATAGAAAGCCAAAACCAATCAGCACAAGTAGTTTTTCACGATACAGCTTCTCGTTGACCATGGATATGAGGATGGACAGCAAAAACAGAAGCAGTGCATACCAGCCAAGGGTCTTTCCCATAAGGATGTCCATGGTAAGGCCAAGCACCGCCCCCATAATGGCGCTCTCCACAGTTCCCCTCAGCAGGGCTATGACCACTGCCAGGGTTATGAGAATATTTGGTCTGACAGAAAAGACCTCCAGATAACCCATAACCGTGCTTTGAAGCACAGCGGCAGCCAAGACGAGAAATGCCGCCGCCACAATTCTGTATCGCATATTCTACGGCTTCTCCTTTAGTACAATTACTTCTTCAAGCCTCTTAAAATCCACAACGGGAGAGATGACGGCATAGGAATCGAACTGGCCTTCGTTACGAATGACGTCCTTGACCTGGCCGATAATAATTCCTTTTGGGTAAATGCCTCCCAAACCGGAGGTTTCTATGACATCCCCCGGCATGATATCCACATCGGGCGATATGTAATCCATGCGGCAAAGGCCGCTGCTTCTTAAGGATGCGTCGCCCCGCACAATCAGCACGTCACGGGAGCTTGATACGCGGGCCGCCACTGTGCTGTCCATATCTATTATCGATACAACCTTGGATGTAAAAAGATTGACCTCTGAAACCCTTCCCACCAGCCCATAGGCTGTGATTACGGGAGAGTTGATTTCTATTCCGTCCTTGCTCCCCCTGTTGATGGTGAAAACCTCAAACCAGTTCCCCGGATCCTTGGCGATTATGGTACAGCCGACAGGCTCGAAGGATTCCATCTGATCCATGAAATTCAGCGCATCCCTGAGTTCCTTGTTCTCCCTCTCGAGGCGCTCCAGTTCCCTGTTCTCCTTTTCCAGTTCATTGATCCTGTGAAGAAGCTCCTCATTTTCAGCTTTTGTTATCTTCACGTCCTTGAAATAATCAAACACGCCGCCAATTCTTTCCGCCATGAAGGAAATAACGCTTTGTAGAGGTGCAATGGGCACACTGATTACATTGCCTATAGCCTTGATGCCGCTCCCCTCTTTTGAGGAAGCCACGGCCAGCGTCAGGATGACGACAATCACCAGCGCAATGATAAAGAACCTGCTCCTCAGCAATCTGCGCAATTCTCAGAATACCCCCTTAGCGTTATCTCATCTAATTCTCTTGGACGACACAAGCACGCTGCTCAAAGTATCTATCTCTTCTAAAACCTTGCCCGTACCCACCACTACACAGTCGATGGGGTTGTCGGCTACAAAAACAGGAATCCCTGTTTCTTTGCTGATCAGCTGATCCAGCCCTCTTAAAAGGCCGCCTCCGCCTGTGAGCATAATACCCCTTTCCATGATGTCTGAAGCCAGCTCCGGCGGTGTTTTTTCAAGGGTGAACCTTATGGAATCCACCACAGCATTTACCGGTTCTCTCAGCGCCTCTCTGATCTCCACTGAAGAGATATCGAGATCCTTCGGAAGGCCTGTGACCAGATCCCGGCCGCTGATGGTGCAGGTTTCTTCCTTATCCAAGGGGTATGCGGAGCCTATCTTCATCTTGATAGCTTCAGCAGTCCTTTCGCCAACCATCAGGTTATACTTTTTTTTGATATAGTTGATGATGGAATTATCAAATTCATCCCCGGCAACCCTTAAGGAACGGCTAACCACAACACCTCCAAGGGAGATGACGGCAACCTCGCTGGTACCTCCTCCGATATCCACAACCATGCTTCCGGAAGGTTCAGCCACAGGAAGGCCTGCGCCAATGGCTGACGCCATGGGTTCCTCAATCAGAAAAGCCTCCTTGGCCCCTGCCGATATGGCCGAATCCACCACAGCCCTCTTTTCAACCTCTGTAACCCCGGAGGGTACACATATAATGATCCTCGGCTTCTTAAGGGGATTGCTGCCAACTGCTTTCCTGATAAAATACTTAAGCATGCCCTGAGTTGTTTCAAAATCGGCTATAACCCCGTCCTTCAGCGGCCTTATTGCCGTGATATTGCCCGGAGTTCTGCCTATCATCTGCTTTGCTTCAAGACCAACAGCAAGAACCTCTCCCGTGTTATTGTTGATGGCAACCACCGAAGGTTCCCTCAATATTACACCCTTGGATTTTAAATAAACCAGCGTATTGGCTGTTCCAAGATCGATTCCTATTTCCTTAGAAAACAATGACATCTGCTTACTCTCCTTTTGCTCCTCAAATAGCCCGATGAGCCTGGCTGCGAGCTATTTGTCCTCCGTCTTTCGGTATTTTATCACCTGTGGATTTTTTTAAACCTATCCTCTGAACCATGAGAGCATTTTAAAGCCCTGCTGCTCCAAAAGCCTGGACAATTTATAGATAGGAAGCCCTATCACGTTGAAGAAGCAGCCTTCCACTCTTTCCACAATAAGGCTTCCATACCCTTGCGCTCCATATGCTCCTGCTTTGTCCAGCGATTCCCCCGTCCTGAGATAGGCCTGAATCATCTCGGGTGTCATGCTTCTTATCTTAACCCTGGTCATCTCGCTGTCTGTTAAGACTTCGCGGTTTTTTGCATTGACCAGTGTGATTCCGGTAATAACCCTGTGCCATTTACCCTGGATGGACTCCAGCATTCTAACGGCATCGTCGTAGTCTTCTGGCTTGCCCAGTATGGTTCCGTCTATCTCAACTGTGGTATCGGCTCCCAGGATAAGGTGTTCCTCATCCGTTGCACCATAGAAATCCTTTGCAACCATGAGAGCCTTACGCCTCGACATTTCCTCGGCGTATTTCCCGGCATCCATGTAGCCCAGAGAATTTTCATCAATATCCGCAGGGTAAGCCTCAAACTCCAGTCCGATCTGCTTTAAAAGATCTTTACGTCTGGGTGATGCAGATGCAAGAATGAGCTTAGGCATGGTTCACTCTCCTCGTTGTCGTATTGGTTTTTCATGGATAAAACACTCCATATCATTATACACTTTGATAAGGCTTATTGGAATAGAGGAAAATCTCCCGGGACACCATCCGTTCGAAAGAATAAGGTCATATTTCCTGACCGGGTGTTTTGCCCAAACCCAAACAGGGTATTAATAAAGCATCCTTCAGATGCAATAGGCAAGCGAGTCATAATTTGTTACTTCTCTTTTGCCGATACAATAAGTATAATATAGTGTAAGTATGTCCAGAATGTTTGAAAAGGATTAATGACATGAGGATTGAAAGAGTAGGCGAAAATAAAATACGGATTTTCGTAACATATGATGATCTCGAGGAGAGGGATATCGATCTTGAGGCGTTCAATTACAACTCTCCTGAAACCCAGGAGCTCTTTTGGGATCTCATGGAGCAGGCCGAGATCGAACTGGGCTTTGATGCTCAGGAATCCCAGCTCTGTATTGAAGCTGTTTCCGATACCGATCATGGCTTTGTCATCACTATTACGAGAATCGAAGAAGAAGCCGAATTTGAGTCTATACAGAAGTTTATAAAGAACAGATACCGCAAAAAGGATCTGTCTCCCAAAAAGAAGAGCCAGAAGATCTGCTCAACCCTCATAATCTATGCCGTTGAGGGGTTTGAGGATCTTTGCCATCTCTGCGGCCTTATAAGCCCGCTTTATACGGGAAGGAGCAGGGCATATGTGCTGGATTCCACCTATTATTTGGTGTTCAGCGGAATTGAAGGCAATGTCTCCAACCGTAATCTGTTTGACAGCATACTCAGCGAGTATGCCGACAGAATGCAGAGCGTGGATTTCTTGGAAGGCTATCTTAATGAGTATGGCAAGAAACTGGTATCAGAAGATGCCGTGGCCTTTTTCGCGGGTTTTAAGGGTTAACCCTCCCTTTCAACTATTTTCCTTAAGTAGGCCTTAAATTCGTCGCGCAAATCTTTCCTTTTAAGCGCAAATTCTACTGTTGCCTCCAAAAAGCCCAGTTTATGTCCCACATCGTATCTACGCCCTTCAAAAACATAGGCGTACATGGCTTCACGCCTGGAGAGCTCTTTCAGTGAATCTGTAAGCTGTATTTCGCCACCCTTGCCGGGCTTTGCGCTCTCCAAAAATCGGAATATGGAGGGAGATATAATATATCTGCCCAGTATGGCGACATCTGACGGCGCTGCGTCTACATCGGGCTTTTCAATCAGATCCTTCACCTTGTAGACCCGGTCATCCACCGGCTTGCCTGCCACTATGCCATACTTGTTCACCTCTTTGGGATCCACATGCTGAACCCCCAGGATGGTGGTCTTGTATTCATCGTAAACATCGATGAGCTGCTTTAGGCATGGTGTTTGGGAATCAACAATATCGTCGCCCAAAAGCACGGCAAAGGGCTCGTCTCCTATAAAAGCCTTGGCGCAGTAGATGGCATGACCCAGGCCTTTAGGTTCCTTTTGCCTGATGTAATGGATATCTACAAGATTGGCTATTTCCCGGACCTGCTGCAGGAGTTCTCCGTTGTTCTTGTTTTTTAAAACCTCCTCCAACTCAAAGGACCGGTCGAAATGATCTTCTATGGCACGCTTCCCGCGCCCCGTTATGATAAGGATATCCTCAATACCCGATGCTACGGCTTCCTCGATGATGAACTGGATGGTGGGTTTGTCCACTATGGGCAGCATCTCCTTGGGCTGCGCTTTAGTAGCCGGCAAGAAACGAGTTCCAAGCCCTGCTGCAGGTATAATTGCCTTTCTTACCTTCATATTCTATAACCCCCTTCAGCGGTATCGCCATGATTAAAGGGCTTGTATAAGCCAGATTCATTATACCATAAATCTGGGATTTCGAGGGAAATATGAGCATGGCCGTGGAAAACCTGCAGGGAAAAGCAGGGGCAATCAGCGCTTCTACGCACACAAAATGTTACAAAATACGGTACAGTGGTATATATCTTACCAAATACCTATGATAGAGGGGAGATCTGGTATGGCTTTTGAGTGGAAAGAACGATATATGCTGGGTATTGAAGAGGTAGACAAGCAGCACAAAAAGCTGTTTGAAATAGGTGCCCGGGCGTATGAACTCACGCGCCTGGACAATGCCTACGACCGCTATGACGACATCATGGAGGTTCTTAAGGAACTCTTTGATTACGCCCAGTATCATTTTAATTACGAAGAAACCTTCATGGAAAAGCACAATTTTGAACACCTGCCCGAACATACCAAGGCACACAATTACTTCGTTGCAAAGGTTAAAAGCCTTCTTACGAGGGAAATTGACGATGAGCAGGAGGAGACACTGCAGGAAATCACAGACTTTCTGTCCCAATGGGTGAGCACCCACATCATGTTCGAGGATCGCAAATACACAGCACTGTTTAAATAACCCGGGAAGAATAAAGGAGTCATCCGATTCGGAT
>JAAYTP010000134.1 GCA_012518025.1 Clostridiaceae bacterium | reverse complement strand
CTATCCACCAATAGCCTGAATCTACGTTTGAAAAATGGGGGAGCCTGTTCGTTTTCTCCACATCTTCCTCAACAAACTCACCGCCGTCGGCAAAGACGGTGGTTTGGTCCACATGGGGTCTGTATTTCAGGTCATCTTCGGTAAAGGTATAGGCCCAGAACGGCTTGACGAACTTCACCGGTCTTCCCCTGTCTATTGCTTTAAACATCAGTGAATTGCCCATGGTATCATCGTTGGGCTCATCTGGAGCATTAGGCTCATTGAATTCTGCCTTACCCTCACTGCCCATCCTGCTGGTGGCTCCAGCCAAAGAACCCAATGTACCGTGGCCGGTAGCGTCAACAAATATCTTTGCAGTAAACTCGTACTCTGTTTCGGTGGTGTTCTGATGACAGATAATGCTCTTGATCTCGTTACCCTCGGTTATGGCATGATCCATATTGGTATTCAGATACATGTCCAGATTTTCCTGATAGCGAATCTTCTCCCAAAGGACAGTATCCCATACCGAAAAGTTCTGGCTCTGGTTACGTGCCTTGTTCGCCAGGAGAATTTCCATAAGAATGCCGCCCTCACTCAGGTTTTCCTTTGAAGCGTGGCAGTTTGCACCAACTATATGCATGCGAATTTCGGAACTGGCATTACCTCCAAACATGGAGCGATTCTGAATAATGGCAGTTTTAGCTCCGTGACGAGCTGCTGCTAAGGCAGCACAAACCCCTGACATGCCTCCGCCTACTACTATTACATCATAGTGTTTTGATTGTTTATGTACAGACATATGGCACTTCTAACCTCCGCTCAGTTAATTTATTTCTAACATGTAACAATTGTCGACAATCCGAATATAACATAAGGCATACATACTGTCAATACAAACATACAATCCTTAGCTATGTATTACATGCAGTCGAATTGTACTGGGCTTTTTTTGGGGTTGATATAGACATGTCCGGCGTAAAGATAAGTGTAGAATAAGGCATAGTATACAAATAAGACCCCGCTGTTTACTATGCATCAGGCATATTGAACAGCAGAGTCTGCGTCATCCGCCCTGTTAGGCTTAAAAGAATATGAACATACTTACATATTGATTAATTTTCAGATAAAATCCTGGTTTTACAGTCTGACCCTCAGGATAAACTTGTTCCTGTTGGCAGGATAGCTGCTTTCGGCGTACTCAATTATTCTTCCGGTTTTATCCCATATAATCGCCTTAACAAATAACGCAAGCTCATTTTCTCCAACACCCATGAGCCGGCTTTTTTTTGCATCCAGATATTCGGTCATAATCTCCTTTTCAACTATGTCACGATAAACACCATGCTGTCTCAATGTGGTATCTATGGTTTGCTTCTCCAGATCGTAATGCTGGACAAATGACAGTTCATCCAAAAAGTATGAAACAGTATAGACGATGGGACCTGTATCAAATTCATCTTCAAGGTAGCGTAGCCTTGTCAGCTTGGTTACCGGATCCCCAGGTTTTATCTCAAGCTGTTTAGCCACATGATCCTCTGCAGGTACTGTGCGGAATTCAAGTACTTCAGTTCTTATTCTGTCCTTCTCTTCCTCGTAAAAGCTTTCTATGAAGAGGGTTGTTTTTTCAAGGATCTGTGTCTTCTTTATGAAGGTTCCCTTCCCCTTGATCCTTACCAAATATCCTAAGTTGACGAGCTGCATCAGTGCCGCTCTTATGGTAGGCCTGCTCACGTTGTACATCTTACATAACTCTGTTTCTTTTGGCAGCATATCGCCTTCTGCAAGCTCACCATTGTCTATCTTGCTCTTTATTTCATCGCTTATTTTTTTATACAGTACTTTCAAAATCCCAATCCCCTTACTGTTTTTCTAAGTCAATTATAATTATTATGTTAGTACAAATCAATAAAAAAAGCCAGATATCATAGAAAAGGAACAATATCTATATGTCTATGTACTAACATACTTTTATTATAAGGTTATGGTATTACGTACTGAGGTGTCAATATGTTTTTTACTCCAGCTTCAGATCCCCTTCTTTTATCCAGCCAATGCGCCGGCATACAAGGCCGAGCGCCCAGCAGATAACAGCCGGCAAAATAAATGAAATCAGGATCAATCCGGTCCAGTCAAAACCAGTCACGGCTTGCTTGAGTCCTTTGGCAATATCCTCAACCCAGCCGGTATAGACACCAATGGGCCCTACCATACCGCAGGTTCCCATCCCGGATGATACCGCAGGCCCGTTCATCTCCAGCCTGAACACACATGTGGCAACAGGCCCTGTGATGGCGCTTGTAACAATGGCGGGGATCCATATCCTGGGGTTGCGAACGATGTTGCCCATTTGCAGCATGGATGTGCCCAGACCCTGGGATATGAGCCCACCCCAGCGGTTCTCTCGAAAGGACATAACAGCAAATCCCACCATGTTGGCACAGCATCCTGCCAGCGCAGCCCCGCCTGCCAATCCGGTGAGATTAAGGGCGGCGCAGATGGCAGCGCTGCTTATTGGGAGCGTTAAGGCAATGCCTACAATAACCGATACCAGAATACCCATAATAAAAGGCTGTTGCTCGGTTGCCCACATGATGACCTGCCCAACCCAGTTGGCGGCTGATCCAATGGCCGGGGCAATAAGCATTGAAAGAGCTATACCTGTGAAAATGGTTACCAGAGGCGTTACAAGAATATCGATTTTGGTTTCCTTCGAAACCAACTTACCTGCCTCTGCTGCCAGAATGGCAATGACGTAAACAGCAAGCGGGCCACCTGCTCCCCCAAGATCGTTTGCCGAGTATCCAACGGCTGCCATAGAAAACAGCACCAGTGGGGGACAGCGCAAGGCATATCCGATGGCTATAGCCATAGCCGGTCCGGATACCTTTACCGCAAAGCCGCCGATGGTGTTTAGAAACGGTAGTCCGGCCTGGGTTCCGACGGTGTTTATGATCGTACCGATGAGCAAAGAGCAGAACAGGCCTTGAGCCATTGCTGCAAAAGCATCAATACCATAACGGCGCAACGAAAAAATGATGTCCTTTTTCCTGATAAACTCTCTTACCTTATCCATGTCCATCATACCTTCTTTAACAAAGTAGTACGCACAGATGGGTTGTTCCTGCCACACTTCCATACTTTGGGCAGGCCAAAAACCATTAGTATTAACCATAAGACAAAACTGGAAAAAAGGCAAGAAAAAATTTATAGTTTTAAAGAGTTGGGAAGGATAGCGGTATACATACAAAAACTCCCACTGCATATACAATGGGAGCATTTTATGGAGCCACCAAAGGGACTCGAACCCTTGACCCGCGCATTACGAATGCGCTGCTCTACCAGCTGAGCCATGGTGGCATTTTTGGAGGTGAGATGCTGGAAGCCCTCACTTCTCACTTCCATCTGGACAAATGCCTTATGACATTGCGTGGAGATGCTGACGAAGCGATCTCGTTCCGCTAGCAATAACTTGCAAGTGGCGTAAGCATGTCAGTGCGCCATAACATTTTACATGGCACGGGTTACACTGTCAATATCAGCGGAATCCTTTTCTCTTGAGAAATGTAGGAATCTCGGGACCTTCGGTATCTTCTTCGTCCAGAACCAGCTTCTTCGCCGGAGACTCCGGCTTCTGTCCGCCGCTTCCCACAGCAAACAGGCGATCCGGTCTTTTGAGCTCGGGCACCTTGTTGAAACCAGTGGCAATTACTGTTATAACCAGCTCGTCCTTCAGGTTCTCGTCGATAACAGCACCAAAGATGATATTGGCTTCCGGATCGGCAGCTGCCTGAATCAGTTCGGCTGCCATATTGACTTCCTGCAGTCCAAGATCCAATCCGCCGGTGATGTTCAGCAGAACACCCTTGGCACCCTCAATTGAGGTTTCCAGAAGAGGGCTGGATATGGCCTGCTTAGCGGCCTCTTCCGCCTTATTCTCGCCGGTTCCTTTGCCTATTCCCATATGAGCCAGCCCGGTATCCATCATAATGGTCTTTACATCTGCAAAGTCCAGATTAATGAGTCCGGGAACAGCAATCAGGTCGGAAATTCCCTGAACGCCCTGACGCAGAACATCGTCTGCCAGGCTGAAGGCCTTCACCAACGACGTCTTTTTATCGGCTATCTGAAGCAGCCTGTCGTTGGGGATGGTTACAAGGGTATCCACCACGCCTTTAAGGGCTTCCACCCCGTTTTCAGCGTGCTGCATACGCCGCTTGCCCTCAAAGGTGAAGGGCTTAGTCACAACACCCACGGTCAGAATACCCATTTCCTTTGAGATCTGTGCTATAACCGGTGCGGCTCCTGTTCCGGTGCCACCGCCCATGCCGGCGGTTACAAAGACCATATCGGCATCCTTGATAGCCATAGCGATTTCATCGCGGCTTTCATTGGCTGCCTTCTCCCCGATCTCCGGGTTGGCTCCGGCTCCCAGGCCTTTTGTGAGTTTATCACCAATTTGGATTTTTGTATTGGCTTGCGAAAGGAAAAGCGCTTGTTTGTCCGTGTTTACGGATATAAACTCCACGCCGCGGAGACCGGCGCTGATCATGCGGTTGACAGCGTTATTGCCCCCGCCTCCAACACCAACAACCTTCAGGCGAGCAAAGCTGTCCATTTCAATATCAAACTCCAACACTTTTGTGTCCCCCTTTATCGGTTATCGTAAGTAAATCACTCTTATTCTTAACTGGTTTCTAAACCGGACACTTAAGCTTTTGAATACTCTAATATCATTATATTAACAAACCCTGTCAAAGGCAATGATTTCTTTCAATTTTCTGATCTTTGGCATCAATATATTGAGTATTTTTCATCATTTAAGTCTGCTCACACGGTATATATAGTATTTATTTCAATTCTTCCAGCTTTAACAGTTTCCTTCTTATATTGCCGAAATTAATGAATATTCTGTTACCAAAGGCAAAGACTGCAGCCAGGTAGAGTTGGATTCCCAGCTTGTCTCCGATGAAGGCAAGCAGCGCTGCCAGAAGGGAGTTCCCAAAGAAGCCCGAAAGAAATACCTTGATATGGAACTTCCCGTCAAGTGAAGCCGAAAAACCGCCCAAAACCGAATCCAGAGCAGCCAATATGGCCACAGCCGCATAGTTGGAATATGCCTGTGGGATATGGAATGGAAGGAAAATGCCAATAATCAATCCTGCTATCAGTCCAAGTATGGGAATCATAATAACCACCTCAATCCGGAATAAAACTCGGGTTTTGACCGCGGATGAATTCAAGTCTTCCCCGCTCTGTTGCGCTAATCTTTGTAAAAAAGATCTGCTTGGAAAAATCAATGGTATACTGGAGCTTGTCCACTGGGTCGAATCTCACCACAACACGGTTGTCATAGGACATCATGGCCGTGTTATCATCCACCACATCTATCCAGTCCACCACGGGCCATAATTTGAAATCGGAATTCTCATCGGATTTTCTGACCGCCCTGACAATATTGTCTGCAATCCGTACATGCTCGATATCATCCGTTTCAAGCTGTTGCCCCACTGAGTACCTGGTGAATTCAATACCACGCAATTCCTTAAGGCCTGCTGGAGGCATATTCTGATTTACCTCAAGCACATATCCTTCGGGATCCACTGTCAGATAGTTGCCAAGGTAGGAAAGGTAGACCGATGGATTTCTCTCGGTAACGCTGATCCCCACCTCGTTTGGAAAAATAATAAACACCCTTGCCTCTTTTATCCTGGGCAGGGCTTCTATGGCCAATTCCGCATCAAGAAGCCTTAAACCGAGGATTGCTTCAGGAGAAAACCTGATTTTTCTAAACCCGTTTTCACCCGGAGCAATACCCGATGCAAGCCTGATCTCTTCCAGGTTATAGTATTCGGCACCCTCGACACGGATGTTTTTGATATTGAAAATCGGCGTAAAAAGAAGCATAATCCCCAAAAGTACTGGACATATCACCAGCAGCAGTAGTATTTTAAACAGCTTCTTCCTTTGTTTTTTTCCGCGGCTCATAGGTACCATCACCTTAAAGCATATTATACCAAAGAGGGGAGGGAAATAACAGCACCTTAGGTTTCAACTCTTTTAATGTCGGCCCCTATGCTGGAAAGAACCTTTTCCATCCTCTCATAGCCCCTGTCGATGTAGCCGACACCCGATATACTGGACGTGCCTTCCGCAGACAGTGCCCCGATGACCAATGCGGCACCGCCCCTCAGATCCCGAGCCTCAAGCTGGGCGGCCTTGAGCCTGTCGGTACCGCGTATGATGGCCGCTCTGCCCTGGATACTGATATCCGCACCAAGCTTCATAAGCTGCTCGGTATAGCGGAACCTGTTCTCAAAAACGGTTTCTACAACCACACTGGTTCCCTTGCACTTGGACAGGAGAGCCACCAACTGGGGTTGCATGTCTGTGGGAAATCCCGGATAAGGAGAGGTTCTGACCAGATCCAGAGCCGACAGCTTGCCGCTGGATTCCAATGCGATCACATTTCCCGAATAGTTCCTGATCCTGCATCCGCACCGCTTAAGGCAGTACAGCACCGAACCCACATGATCGTATTCGACGCCTGTGATCACAAGGCTTCCCCCCGTGGCAGCCGTGGCGGCAAGATAGGTCCCTGCCACAATGCGGTCGGGTATGATTCTGTGTACTGGCTCAGTCTTTATCTCATGGATTCCCTGGATGCGGATGACGCCTGTTCCGGCTCCGGAGACCTTGACACCCATCTTCCTTAAAAAAGCCTGCAAGTCATCGATTTCAGGCTCTTTGGCGGCATTTTGGATAATGGTCTCCCCTTCAGCCAGACTGGCTGCTAGCATGATGTTCTCGGTTGCCCCAACACTGGGGTAATCCAATAGTATCTCGCAGCCTGTAAGCTTTTCGGCTCTGCAGCGAAGCATACCGTCGCTTATACCGTCAATCTGGGCTCCCATCTGCATAAGTGCCTTCAAATGCATGTCGATCGGCCTTAGGCCAATTTCACATCCGCCGGGATAACTCACCAACACTTCGCCACATCTGGCTAGCAGTGAGCCCAGGATTATGATGGATGACCTCATTTTTTTAGCCAGCTCTTCGGGGATGCTGCTGGCTGCCAGCTTAGAGGCATCTACCTCTATCCTGCTTCCTTTCCTTCGGATACTGCAGCCCAAGGCTCCGAGTATCTCCAACATTGTGGTCACATCGTCCAATTCCGGGCAATTCTCAAGGATGCTGGTACCTTTGTTCAAAAGTGTAGCAGCCAATACCGGCAATACAGAGTTTTTAGCCCCCGGTACCTCTATGATACCGCAAAGCCGTGACCCTCCGGTTATTATGAGATTGCTCACGCAAAACACCCCCGGAAGCGAAGTATTCAATACATTTCATAATATGCTCCCGGAGAAATCCTGTTACTGGAAGCGTGTCCGGCTTTATCTAGAGTTGGGTGGACAAGGGGACATTCATTCCACCGGGCTGTGGTGATATGATCAGCCCTCACCCTGGCGGGCCCGTTTCAGAAGTTCGGATCCCCTCACAGGGTTAAAATTGTTCACACTGTTTCTGGAGATATTGAGGAGTATACCCATACTCGCGAGAACGAACAGCATGGAAGTTCCCCCATAGCTGATAAATGGCAGAGGCATGCCTGTAACGGGCAGAGTGGCGGTCACAACGGCTATATTGATGATGGTTTCAATGGCTACCAGCGAAGTGATACCGATGGCCATAAGGCTTCCCATCATATCTGGGGCATTCATTGAAATACGAACACCCCGCCATATGAGCAGGAGAAAGAGAACGATCACAGTGAAAGCCCCCACAAAGCCCAGTTCCTCTGCAACTATTGAAAAGATAAAGTCGTTTTGGGGCTCCGGAATGTACAGATATTTCTGAAGGCTCTTGCCCAGTCCGCGGCCGAATATGGAACCCGAAGCGATGGCATACAGGGAGTTCACCGCCTGATAGCCGCTGCCCTGGGGGTCAGCAAAGGGATCAAGAAAGGCTAAAAAGCGCTGCAAACGATACTCTGAGCTGATAACCAGGCATGCTGCTGCCGCTATAGTGGGTACCCCTATGGCAAGAAAATGAAAAATTCTCGCTCCGGCACAGAACAGGATAACTACGGCAACCAGCGTGATGAGAACAGCGCAGCTATAATGAGGCTCCAAAAGCAGCAGAAGATCTACAAACCCCACAATCAGCAGATATGGCACTAAGCCTCTGAAGAAAAAGCGTAATTTGCCGCTGTTTTTTGCGAGGCTGAAGCTTAAAAACATTATAAGTGACAGCTTCATGAGCTCCGATGGCTGGAATGTGGTAAAGCCTAAGTTGAACCAGCGCCTCGCATCGTTGTATTTTGCACCTATACCAGGTATTGCCACCAGGATAAGAAGAACAATGCTGATCAGCATCAGAACGGGCGAGATAATTGCCAGGCGGCGGTAATCTATGTTTGATATGACGAACATACAGACAAGACCCACACAACTCCAAAGCAGCTGTCGGATGAGAAAGTGGAATTTGTTATTCCAGTTGTAGGCTGCATAATAAGAACTGGCACTGAAGACCATGATCACGCCCATGGCCAGGAGCACCATTACGGTGAAGAGGAGCCAGAAGTCGTATTCCCTTTTTCTCTTCATGCAATCATCCTTCTAGCCGGTGAATATAAGCTGTGTTGTTGGCATAAAAGCCTGTCTACCGGCATTTTTCTGATAATATGACCGCTTCTTCGGCCTTAAAGGAGCAGCAGGGCTATGGCGCAGGCAACAATGGTAATCAGAGTAAAGATGATTACCACTTTGGTTTCCTTCCATCCCTTGTACTCATAATGATGGTGCAGAGGAGCCATCAAAAAGACTCTCTTTTGGGTCCTCTTGAACCAGGCAACCTGTATTACTACAGATAATGCCTCTGCCACATAGATTATTCCTGCAATCGCAAGATAGATGGCCGCGCCCGTCATCAGCGACATGGCCGACAGGGCGCCTCCTAAGGCCAAGGCCCCCACATCCCCCATGAATATCTTCGCAGGATGCAGATTGAAAACCAGAAATCCCAGCACACCCCCTGCAAGAATGGCACAGAAGGTGCTGATATAATTCCATTCATTGTTGAAGGTGGACATAACGGTGAGGAATAAAAGAACAATTGTGGTGACCGTACCTGCCAGTCCGTCCAGTCCATCGGTAAGATTCACGGCATTGGAGAATGCCACCAGTACGAATATGGAGAAGGGAACTGCAATCACCACGGGAAGTGTCAGCGGCGCTTTCAGTCCCAAAAACGGAATGACCAGGGTGCTGGCTTCGGGTATATAGCTTACAGCATACCATGTAAAGGCGCCCGACACGATCAAAAGTCCAAGCATTTTCTGCCTTGGGGTCAGCCCGGTGTTATGTTTTTTGACAACCTTCAGGTAATCGTCCAGAAAACCGATTAATCCAAAACCCAGGGTCACCAGTATCAGGACCAGGATGCGATGATCCTTCAGTGCATACCACCCGCCCACCAGAACCAGAGGTATCAAAAACAGCAGTCCACCAAAGGTCGGAGTTCCGCTTTTCACCTTATGGGATGCGGGACCTTCCTCCCTTTGCGGCTGACCACATTTGATCCGTTTCAACAGGGGAATCAAAAACCTGGCAAGGGCTATGGCCATGGCAAGTGAAATGATATAGGCCACCACCTGATGCGGTATGATGTTGAAGATTTTATCCATTCCTTATACCTCACTTATCCTGCGTTCAAGTATCCTGCGACCCTGAAACCCTGCCCTCAAATAGCTTTGTGGCAAGAATATCCAGATTCATTCTCCTTGATCCCTTGAAAAGAATCACGTCGCCTCTGGCAATCCTTTGCCTCAGATAGCTTTGTGCATCTTCAGCATTTTGGAACAGCTTGGTATTTTCAAGTGGCATGCCGTGATCGAGAGCACCCTCCACATACCAGCGAGCCAGATCGCCGATGCCCACCAGATAATCAATCCCGGATTCGGATACCTGCATTCCTATCTCTCTGTGGGCGTCTTCAGCCCAGTCCCCCAGTTCCAGCATATCCCCTAAAACAGCCCATTTGCGTTTATTGGCACCGATCTCGGAGAGAACCTTAAGAGCTGAGCTGACCGATGCGGGAGCCGCATTATAGGCGTCATTTATCACTTTAACACCATCTGTTTCCATGATGTTCATGCGCATACGGTCGCCTGAATAGCTCAGAAGACCTTTTTCTATGGTCTCATCGTCAAAATCCAATGTCAAGGCGGTGCTGATTGCTGCAAGGGCATTCTGCACATTGTGTATCCCCGGCGCCGGTACAAAAAACCGGTGTTCGCGGGTCTTGTGCCGAACTGAGAAGCTGATTCCCTCTTCTCCCCTGGACAGAAGATCGCTTGCCCTCACATCGCAGAATTCTTCCATACCATAGAAAAGGGTGTTCTGCTTAAGAAGGCCGCGAAGCCCGGAAAGCAGTTCATCATCACCGTTGAGTATCACAACCCCGTCGTCCTTCATCCCACGGATAATCTCCAGCTTAGCCTTGAGGATGTTCTGCCTGGAGCCCAGCCTTTCGATATGGGATATGCCGATATTGGTTATAACCGCGATATCAGGCCGGACAATCCGGGCAAGGTAATCAATCTCGCCGAAACCCCGCATACCCATTTCGAAAACGGCAACCTGGTGAGAATCATCCAGTTCCAGGACAGACAGGGGAAGCCCAATCTCGTTATTGAAATTCCCCCTTGTTTTATGTACTTTTAATCCTGCTGACAGAGTGGCAGCAATTATTTCCTTGGTGCTCGTCTTTCCTACGCTTCCGGTAACGGCTATCACGGGTATGTGGAATCGGCAGCGATGGTACTCTGCCAGTTCTCCCAGAGCTTTCACCGAATCCTCCACCAGCACGGCAGGGGCATCTTCAGGTATTGAGGCACCCTTTTCAGCCATCACAAGGACAGCTCCCTTGTCCAGTGCCTCCCGGATATAGCTGTGTCCGTCGAAGCGTTCGCCCCTGATGGCAACAAAAAGGCACCCAGGCTCAATACTTCTGGAGTCGGTGGACACGCTCCTGATTATTATATTCCCATCAGCAGCCAACTGTCCATCAACTGCGCGGGAAACATCGACGGCTTTCATTTCCTTCATGAATCACTCAAGCTCCTTCAGTATATTCTCCACGATCTCCCGTTCATCGTAATGGATGGTCTTGTCCCTAAATATCTGATAGGTTTCATGGCCTTTACCTGAGAGAACAATGATATCACCGTTTTCGGCATTCTTCATGGCATACCGGATGGCCTCTGTTCTGTCCTCTATCACCACATATTTCCCATTGGTCTTCAGCATGCCCGCCTCAATGTCTCTGATGATCTGCCCCGGCTCCTCGGTTCTTGGATTGTCAGAGGTGATGATAGTGAAGTCGGCAATCCTGCCTGACACCTCGCCCATGAGGGGTCTCTTTGTGCGGTCCCTGTCTCCGCCGCAGCCAAAAACGCTAATGAGGCGTCCTCTGGCAAATTCCTTAACGGTGGAAAGTATGTTTTCCAGGCTGTCGGGGGTGTGGGCATAGTCGATCATCACGGTGTAATCCTCGTCCGGGGTGGGAACAACCTCGGCTCTTCCCGGCACCTGCACCTTGAGAAGACCTTCACGAATGGTTTCAAAGGGTATTCCCATCAGCCCGCAGACCGCGATAGCACCCAGGGCGTTGTACACGCTGAAAAAGCCGGGAACCGATACCTTGACGCGCTCCCTGAACCAGGGTGTCACGGCAAGAAACTCTACCGAATCAGAATGGGTGGTGATATTCTCGGCCCGAACGTCGGCAGGTTTTTCGATGCCGAAGGTGCATATCTCACATTTCGCATCATCCAAAATGCGGTCGGAATATGCTGCATCCACATTAATTATTCCCTTTTTACACATGGAGAAAAGACGAAGCTTGGAGGTGAAATAGTCCTCCATATCGGGATGCTCAAACCCGCCGATATGATCCTTTGAAAAATTTGTGAAAATTCCGTAGTCAAACTCGCAGCCCGTCACACGGTGAAGCTTGAGCCCCTGGGAGGATACCTCCAGCACCACCGAGTCGGCGCCCTTCTCCTTCATTTTCTCAAACATCTCCTGAAGATCATAGGATTCAGGGGTGGTTCTTCTGGCGGGAATCTTCTCCCTGCCTATGCAGTTGGCTACTGTGCCAATTAGACCCACGGTTCTGTCCGCCTTTTCCAGGATGGAACGTATCATATAGGTGGTGGTGGTCTTCCCCTTGGTTCCTGTTACACCTACAAGTGTCATGTCCCGGGATGGGTTGCCAAACCAACTGGCTGAGATCAGTGCCAGGGATTTGCGGGAATCCTTCACCCGGACTATGGTAACATCCTCACCAATGATATTGATATTCTTCTCTACCACAAGGGCACAGGCCCCGTTGTCCACCGCCTGCTGGGCGTACTTATGCCCATCGGTGGTAAAACCGTCTATACATATGAAGAGATAACCCGGCAGGGCCTTTCGCGAATCATAGGTCACGCCCCTGATTTCCTTATCAAGATCACCCTGAATCTCAACCACTTCCAGGGATTCCATCAGTTCCTTCAGTTTCATGCTATCCTTCCTTCCTTGCAGGCCATGCCCGCTTAGATTAGTAGATTCCTAGTCTGCGATTAAGAGCATGAACTCTACATCCACCACTTCACCTTTTTGAAGGGGAGTACCCGGTTCATACTGCTGTCTTAGAGCCATGCCCTCGCCCCTGATGCGTATATTGAGTCCCAGGTTCTTCATTGTGGCTGTAGCCTCATCCACGGTCTTATTGGTAAGGTCGGGCATGGGCACCATATTGTTCTCAGGGCTTCCTTCGGTATATATTATCACAGTTGAATTCTGAGGGATGCTGAAGTCTGCCTTGGGTGTCTGATCCTTCACCACTGCATCCTCTGCCTGGGATCCCTCCACCACATATTTCAGGCCATAGGCTTTTAGCTTTTCGATGGCTTCACTCACGGTCAATCCTACCAGCGAAGGCACATAGACTTCCTCGGTCATTTCTTTCATATCCCTCTCGCTGTACTGCCTTTCCACCTGAAGATACTCAAGGATGTCCTCACAGAGCTTTCCCGCAACAGGAGCTGCCAGTATACCGCCGGATCTGAGATGCATGGCCACCTGGGGATGATCCAATACCAACAGAACCACGATCTCAGGCTTGTCGGCAGGGGCAAAAGCAGCGAAGGATACCACATAACGGCCCTCGGATTCGGTCTGGAGGGTTTCGGATGTACCTGTCTTGCCAGCAATCCTGTAACCACTTACATAAGCATTTTTTCCCGTTCCTTCCGAAACTACACCCTCAAGTATGGTTCTGATGGTTTTTGAGGTCTCCTCGGATATAACCTTCCTCACCACCTGGGGCTCAAACTTTTGTATGATGTTTCCGTTGCTGTCGCTGATCTGTTTCACCAGCATGGGCTTCATGAGGTTTCCGCCGTTTGCAATGGCACAGTAAGCTGATGCAAGCTGGATGGGGCTAATCTGGAAACGCTGTCCGAATCCGGTTACTGCCAGGTCTATTTCCTTAGGTTCCTTATGCCACAGATTCCGGTATTCCTCATCGGTGGGTTCTCCGGATATCTCCAGTCCGGTCCGTTTCTGGAATCCGAACATCCGTACATAGGTATAAAACTTTTCAATACCTACCGCAAGAGCCTCCTGCACAAACACCGGGTTACAGGAGTTATAAACCGCATGGGTAAAGTCCTCCTGACCATGCCCTCCTGCACGCCAGCAGTTGATGGTATGCCCTGCCAGGGAATAAGGCTTGCATACCACGGTGGTTTCTGGTGTCACGACGCCCTCTTCCAGCGCAGCAGCGGCAGTGATGGCCTTGAAGGTGGATCCGGGCTCATAGGTATCATTTACTGCCCTGTTTCGGAACACGGTCTGCCAGAGCAGTTCGGTATCCTCAACACTGGCAAAGCCCAGCCATTCCGGGTTGTCAACAAAGTAGGGCTTAGCATCGGGGTGGTTGGGATCAAAATCGGGATATGAAGCCATTGCCAGAACCTCACCGGTGTTGGGATTCATTACAATGGCAGCAGCCCCCCTCTTTAGATTATAATCCAGAGCGGCCTGCTCTATAGCCTTCTGAGTGAAATACTGAATGGTTTCATCGATGGTGAGGAACACATCGTAGCCGTCAACAGCTTCCACATAACGCTCCTTGCTGAAGCTGATGGGCCTTCCCAGCACGTCCACTTCATTCATGATCTTGCCAGGCATACCCTTCAGGGTAGCATCAAGCTTAAGTTCAATGCCCGCAAGGCCCTGATCATCTATCCCTGTAAAGCCCAGTATATGAGCTGCCAGGCTACCATTGGGGTAGTAGCGTTTGGAGTCCTCATCTATGTAAATGTTCTTAATGCCCTTCTCCTGTACAACATAGTTTCTCACCCTGGCGCCCAGTTCCCTGTCGATCTTCCTCTTTACATACTCGAACCTGGAATTCCTGTTAAACACCTTCATAACGTCCATGGCGTCCATGTCCAGGATCTCCGCCAGTCCCTCGGCCAACTCCTGGAGCTCTCCGGGATCATTATTCAGCTCACTTCTGAGGGCATTGGGATTGACCGACACGGTATCCACCGAGGCGCTGATGGCAAGACCCTTGCCGTTTCTGTCATAGATGGTACCGCGCTTGGGATTGATCTGCCTCTTCTGGGTCTGGGTATAATAAGCCTTCTTCTGATACTCCTCGCCCTTTACAAACTGAATGAAACCGACCCTATAGAGCATGAAAAAAAGCGACAGGGTAAAGACCAACAACATGAAGAATTCCCTTCTTTTCAGCATTCCCGTGTTTGGCTGGTTTGGGATTTCTTCTGCTCGCTTTTTCTTCCTGACGCTCTTCAAGTCAACCGGAGCTTTAGAAGCAGTCTTGTGATGCATGCTTTTTATGTTTTTGCGTTTACTGCTTTTCATCTGGCTTCTCCTGCAAAAAAGGGACAACGGACTGATCCGCTGTTTGCCTCCCTATCAATCCATAGTCCCGTGCTCATTCTGTATAAAATATATACCTATCTTGATGAATATATTTATCTTTTCCACACGAAAGTTCAGCAGCCAGGCAAGACTTGGCATCCATCACGGAAAGGCCGCCTGAATGGCATCCAGAATGCCTTTCAGTAATGGCTTACCGCTATTATCGGTCGCCTGGTCAATGTATTGCTGATCCAGTACAACATTGTAATCGTTCTTTGGCACGCTTACAGGTACGATCTGGAACCGATCGGGCTTATGCATGCCCATTTCAGCCTCAGCCACCTGCTTAACCCTGTCAAGGTCAATACTGGTCTCTATCTCAACCTTCAGGAGTCTGTTTTCATTCCTCAAGGCGTTGTATTCCTCATTCATCCTGTTCATGGTGGCATTAAGATCCGACAGGATCGAGAAGCGGTACAGCACTACAAAACACATGGATGCCAGCACAACGATGCAAAAAAGCAATCTGGCTTTGGGAACATGGGCATAAGCTGGAGCTGCGGCCCGGGATACCTTTACCCTGCTCTTTTTCGGCTGTTGAGCTTCCTGATGCTCAGGCCTCTGGGGCAGTTTAGGCGCTGCGCTGCCGTAAACATAACCATATCTGGTTTCCATGCCTTTTAGCCTCCCTTCACGATCTCCTCTTTACCAAAGGGGTAAACTGCTTTTACTATGCCGAGCATTATACATGTTTTCCGGCAATCCAGTTTACTTGTAAATGAAACGAACGTATAATGCACAAATTACGCTTCTCAGAAGAGAACAACGTGGCGTACCTATTTGTAACGCCACAGCCCCTGACACATAAGAGATGAAGTCCCGGGTCTGCCCTCGGGGCAGACCCCGGGTAAAATCAATTTGTTTTGCCTCTCACTGGCACTTCTCTTTTGTACAGTTTGTTCTTCTGTTCTCTCTTTTCTGCCTGTCTTTAGTAACTCTTTTCCTCTTTGTCTTTTGTAACCATTAAAATGGGGTATTTATCTTTTGTTCAGGGTTCCAATCTTTTGTAACTCCGATGTTCCGGTCAGTGGTTATCTTTGGTGAATCATGGATTTGTTTGGAAAATGATTGCGCTTTTGTTTTTCAAAATTTCTTTTGTGCTTTGGAACTTTACTCTTTTGTGGTTTCAGTTTACTTTGTCTTTCGTATAGGTTTATTCCAATTCATTATAGTTTTTCCGCAACCCGGAGCTTGGCGCTCCTGGATCTTGGATTCTCATCAAGTTCACTCTGGGACGCCGTTACAGGCTTCTTTGTTATGATCCTGATCTCCGGTTCCCTGCCGCAGACACACTGGGGAAAATCCCCGGGACAAACACAGCCCTGCGACCTGTCCCTGAAGGCTCGCTTGACTATTCTGTCTTCCAATGAGTGGAAGGTAATCACTGCAAGCCGGCCTCCCGGATTAAGAAGGCCCATGACCTCCTTCAGGGTTTCTTCCAGTACCTCCAGTTCTCTGTTTACCTCGATTCGAATGGCCTGGAATGTCCTTTTTGCAGGATGCGGTCCCTTTCTTCTCGCAGCCGCTGGTATGGCGGCTTTGATTATATCTGCCAGCTGACCTGTTGTTGTTATCTTTTGTATCTCCCGGTTTTTTACAATGAATTCCGCTATCCGTGAGGCCCATTTCTCCTCACCGTATTCTCGGATGATCCGGGTTAAATCCTCACGGCTCAGGTTATTGACAACCCATGCGGCATCCCTTTCTTCGCTTTTGTTCATACGCATGTCGAGGGGTGCATCCTGTTGGTAGCTGAATCCCCGTTCCCCCTCATCCAGTTGGTGGGAGGAAACCCCAAGATCCATAAGTACCCCGTCGACAGCCTTTAGCTTTTGCATCCCGATTACTTCTCTTATGTTTTCAAAGTTCGTATGATAAAGGACATACCGTCCCTTGGTTTGCACCTTTTTGAGCCTTTGCCCGGCCGCCTGTATGGCGTTTTGGTCCTGATCGATTCCAATCAGTAAACCCTCCGGTTCCAGGCGCTTCAATATTTCAGAGGAATGCCCCGCACCCCCAAGGGTGGCATCCACATAGACACCATTGGTACGGATATTCAGATAATCTATGCATTCATCCAGCATGACGGGTTTGTGTTCAAAAGTCACGACCGGATTCCTCATCCTTTCAGGTTCTACGGAAGATTGATGGGCAGGTTGTCCAGTATCTCGTTAATGTCGTAGGAGTTGGTAACATCGTCATATCGCTGGGGATCCCAGATCTCAACTTTGGTGTCGACTCCGGCGAAAAGTACTTCTTTGGTTAAACCAGCCCACTCTCTCAATTCCTGGGGAATCACGATCCGTCCCTGGCTGTCCAGGCTGCAAGTGGCTGCATTAGCGAAGTAGTGGCGCATGATAGCTCGGAAATTCTGCCTGCTGGTTTGAAGGGTTTTGACCTTTTCTTCAAACTCTTCCCAGGCATCCATGGGATAGAGGTATAGGTTCTGATCCTCGCCGCGGGTGAGGATGAATTCCTTCCCCAGCTTATGGCGATAAGCGGCAGGCACGAAAACGCGATTCTTCGCGTCTAGGGTATTCGTGTATTTGCCGTTAAAACCACTCACCACTTTCACCCACTTTGCTCCACTTACATTGTATTCTACTCCATCTATCGGCACCCGTCAACCCTTTGATTAACTGTCTCCGCCGCAAATAAAAAAAGGGTGTTCCGTCATGAACACCCCTGAGAGGTCAGAATATACCATATATTGTATTGTAATAACTTACAATGTACTAGATATATCCGGGCAATTATTTGTAGAAAAATATACATTTTTGCATATTGATATTTTGTAACATAATCTTAATATTCG
>JAAYTP010000133.1 GCA_012518025.1 Clostridiaceae bacterium | reverse complement strand
ATTGTTATTATTGCTAACTTCACATGTAATATGTTGTAAAATAACACAACGTTGGTGTTGTAATGAGGAATATACTGGACAAACTGGCGGACTATAAAATAACCCGCTCCAACCTCCAACTTCTCACTTCTGTCTATATGAACAGATCGACAAACTTCTGCCAGAAGCTCTTTTTCCCGATGGACTGCACTGGCGCCTCCTTCTCCTTTTCAGGTAACTTGATAGCAGGGGTTCTGATGACGAACTGAACGGAACTGGCCAGACCCTTCTCAGGAACAACGAAGGATACGACCTCTTCGTCTTCCCCATCCTGTCCAACTATCCCTGAAATTGCGGCATCAGTTCCCTTCTTTATAGCCAATCCACCGTCTATCAATTCCTGAGCATGGCCGGGAAGGTCTTTCATGTTGTCACTTATTTCGGTCATTCCTGCTTCGAGGACAGATACCCCATCCGAAAGCCGCCTGCCACCATCCTCCAGTTGTGAGATGCCCTCAAGAAGCTGATCCGAGGCCTGGGTAAGAGCCGTGACCCCCCTGTCAAATCCTTTGTATTCCTCAGACAACCTTGATACGCCCTCTGTATATTGGCCAAGGCCAGCATTTAGTGTAGCAAGATTCTGATAGATTTGTTCCAGCCCGGAAATCTGATCAAGCATTGACTGAGCCATATTGCCCGCCTGGGCGTACGGACTGTTGCTCCCCGCATACTGAGCCAGCATGCGGAGCTGTTCCTTTTCGGCTTCTCCCGGCAGTTGGGCCAGAATACCCTGGGTCAATTGCTGATACCCGGCAAGGATGGATTCACCGTTGATGGCAATCTCTGAGAGCCCATCCCTGATGTTCTTGGAGCCATGGGAAACCTGATCCAGTGAAGCGTCAAACTGCTGGTATCCCTGTGCAAAACTTTCCATCCCCCCATGCAATTCTCTGCTCCCAGTAGACAAATCTTTGAGGCCAGAGGTTAGCAGACCCATACCATTTGACAGCTCCATAAGGCCGTTCTTAAAGGATTTGGTTCCCTCAACCCAGTCTTCTATGCCCTTGCTCAGTTCCCCAATACCTTCGCCTAAGCCCTCGGAGGACAGGACATTCCCATAGTCAATGGCCGATATGCCGATGCTCATACTCTCCAGTTCAAAGTCAACGGCCTCCATAACAATGCGATAGCTGCCGGAAGTTCCCGGAAGAATGGTATAAGCCAGGGTGTTGGTCTTTCCTGTAATAACCTGGGTTGCACCATCAGCAGAGATAATGGATGCCCTGTTGAGGTTTACTGGTACCTGAATCTGCATGGCGAATCTCTCCCTGAAATAGGGCAGAACAGATTCGTTGGCGGTTACCGACAGGGCTATCTCAACCCTCCCGCTCCTTCCGGCCAAATCCTGAGCCTGTACCTTATTTCCATCAAGGAAGTATTGAATATTGAATGTCCAGGGAAGTTCTACCCCTGCCAGTTCACCCTTGTAGTAGAAATCCCCGTAAGACTTTTTAAGCTCCCAGATTATTTTGTCACCCTCTGTTTTGGGCTGAATATTCTCGCTCAGGCTCTCAATCTTCTTATAACTTCCAAAATCAACATATTTGCCATCCTCGAGTACCTTGCTATGGTTAACCACATATACAGAGCGAACCGACCCATCCTCATTCAAGAGGGCATACACAGTTTCATCCTTTACTATGGGCTTAGTTCCGTCTTTAGGGTTGATCACCTGATTCCCGGACGAACCAGTCACTCTGACGGGTAAGGTAGTGCCGGTCCGAAGACCCGATGACGTCAGGGCAGCCATCATGGTAAAAACCATCATGAATGCGATAACAATAAATGTTTTTGCTCTTATCTTCATGGGGGTTATTCCTCCTTTATTATTGATTTATCCCTGCCCTTTGACTTAAGGGTTGTTTTTCCAATAATCCCATCAAAAATAATCAACAGTTGGGGAAGCAACACAAGCACAAGCACCCCGCTTATGGCTGCACCCCTTCCCAACAGCAGAACGATCTCTGAGACTCCTCTTATGGAGGAAGCCACACCAGCACCCATACAGGCAATAAACAGTATCAGAGCCGATGTGATGACCGACCATCCTGAGTCTGTCAGAGCCTTTACAGCTGCTTCTTTTTTGGCGTAATTCTTTCGGTTTTCCATATACCGGTTAGTCATAAGAATGGCATAATCAACAGTTGCACCCAATTGTATGGCGCTCACTACCAAATAACCGACAAAGGCCATGGTTCCATCCATGAAATAGGGCACCGACATATTTATCCATATGGATGCCTCGATGACCAGAACCAACAGCACAGGAATGATCAGGGATCGGAAAGTAAGGAGGATGATCAGACCAACGGCACAAATGGAAATAAGATTAACCGTTGAAAAGTCCCTGTCCACCACCTGCTTGATATCGGATACGCTACTTGATGAACCCAGCAGGTAATATCCGTCCCCATAGTGTTGGTGAGCCATATGGCTGATCTCCTCCACCGCCTGGAGGGTGAGCTCGCTTTCCACTGGAAGGTTCAGATTTATTATCATCCTTGTATAGTTAGCTGAGGTAAAGTTCTTACTCAGTTCTTCAGGCAGTATTTCTCTGGGAATAGCCGGATCGGCCAGGGTAACCGTTGTCTGTACCGATGAAACATAATCCTTGCTCATAAGTCCATCAGCCAGCCTGGTCTCGTTAGGGATGCTGCCCTTTGGTACAAGCAGCACCAGTGGGTTATAGCTTCCAAATCTTTCATCTATTCTTTCAAGGCCCTTTCCTGCCTCGGTACCCTCAATGGAAACCATGGAATTCTCACCGTACAGGAATGAATTGGATGCCTGTGCCAGGTATGCAGGCACAATGATCATGGCAAGCAAAACAATCACCACTGCCCCGTAACGCACTATCAAGCCACCAAGCCTTGAGAGAGACGGCAGTATTGGTTTGTGCTGGGTTCGCTCCAGCAGCTTGTCGGTAAAAAGGGTTATTCCGGGAAACAGGAAAACCACGGTGAGCAGGCTTATCAGAACCCCTTTTGCAAGGACCATACCCATATCCAAACCTATCCTATAGCGCATGAACATTAAGGCCACAAAACCTGCAACCGTTGTAAGACAGCTTGCTCCTATGGATGAGAAGGAACGTTTTATGGCCTCTTTCATGGCCGGTTCAGCGTCAAGACCGCCTGCCTTCTCCTCACGGAAGCGATGAAGCAGGAAGATGGCATAATCCATGGATATGGCAAATTGGAGAAGGGCAGCACTGGCCTGAGTGATAAAGGATATGCTGGTGAACATCACATTGGTTCCCATATTGATGACCACAGAGGCGCCCATGACCACCACATAGATCACAGGTTCAAACCAGGAATGGGAGGTTAGAAGCAGAATGAGGAATATCAGGGGTGCCGCTATGATGGCAGCGGAAATAATCTCCTTGATGGTGCTCTCCCGCATAAATTTGGTGGTTACAGCCGATCCTCCAACCACACTTCTTTCACCTGCGATAGCCTCTATTTCAGCCACAGCCTTTCCGGTGTTGAGGCTGTAGTCGTCCTCTGCAAACTCTACAAGGAAGAGTGCCGCACCATCCTTGTAATAGCTTTCGACTGTTTTTCGATCCATATAATCAAGAGGCTTGTAGATATCCTCCACGTCATCCAGCCAAATTACTGATTTAACACCATCCACCCTTGCCAGGCGCTGCTTTAAATCGGCAGCTTCGGCGACAGATACATCCTCCACCATGACACGGGCTGTGCCTGTTAGGGAAAATTCCTCTTCCATGATTTCCAGTGCCTGGCTTGTTCTCATTTCTGAAGGGAGGTATTCGGTAAGATTATAATTAACCCGAACCTCAGGAATAAAGCAGGCGCTGAGTACCGTCAGCAGTATAAAAATCCAGAATATCAGTTTTCTTCTCTTCACAATGGTATCGGCTATTCTGTCCATAACCCACTCCTAAAATTAAACATTAATAAACAATCGTTCATTATTGCCTCCAAATACAGGCTATTATGAAGCTCATAATAGCCTATTCCGTCAGACTTTACAGCCGCTTATACAGATCCTTGACCAATACTGTCATAGTCTTTTCCATCAGGGCTTCCACCCTGTCGAAGTCATCCCTTACCTCCCTGATGATCAGGTAGATGCTGTCAACAATAGCATTTGCAATTATCATAAAAATAAAGGGATCTTTCACCTTTCTGCCGGATGTTTCAAGCTGTGTAAGCATTTCTTTTTCTATACGTCCGGCAATCAGTTCCATCAAACCGCTTTTTATGTTCTCATACTTTGAGTCCTTACTGTTGTGAAATAGTATGTAGAGCTCAGTGCTGTACTTTCTGTAGATTTCCATGATGGCAGTTATAATGCCGGATATGAGAAACGGATCCTCGGCCTCGTTGTATTGGTCAAATATTGCCCGGGTGATGGCCTGCCACGCCGGATCCATAATGTCATTGAAAAGCTCATCCTTGCTTGAGAAATACCTGTAAATATTGCCAACGGTAATTCCGGCATTCTTGGCGATAGCCCTCATGGATGCACGGGAATAACTCTTCTTCCCGAATTCCTCAAGCGCTGCTTTCCTTATGGCTTCTTTTACTTCTTCCTTCAGATACTGCATTAATAAACCCCTGTTTATTATTGATTATATTATAATACTTTCCATAAACTGCCGTCAAGAATTATTTAAGAAGTCTCCTTCAAAGGGAATTAGTCATAGGGATTTACAAAGACAAACAGTAATTATTTTACAGTGTTACGCATTACCCCCAAAAAGCCATATACTCCTTCACACCCCTGGCAGCTCCCTTTGAATTATTTGGGGACATGCAATCCTTTT
>JAAYTP010000132.1 GCA_012518025.1 Clostridiaceae bacterium | reverse complement strand
CTTCCCTACCGTATCTTCTCTCATTACCCTCGACCATCTTTTGCTTAAAGCCTTTAAACTTATCCTGATCACTCATGACAATTCTCCCTCCACACGCCTCAATGGTCTTCTCCACATTTTCCAGAAGCAGATCCAATTGGGTTCTTTGCTCCAGAAGCTGTTCACGGTGTTCCTTCAGCGCCTGCAGCCTGTCAACCTCCCCTGCCCCATAGATGCGATATCCCGATGAATTGATCCTGGCCGGCTTCAGAAGACCAATTTCATCATAGTATCGCAGGGTTCTGGTGCTGATGCCTGCCATCTGGCTGAGTTTTTGAATGGTGTATTCCATGAACCTCGCCTCCGGAATTAACAATACACCTTAACGTTACGTCAATGTCAACAGCTAGTTTCCAATCAGAACCTGCTTACAGTAATCAGGTATCTGAGACCGTGAGGATGTAATCATATCCCGAGAGAACTTCAGGAGCCTCGGTATTCCTGGCAAAATGCGGATTTTTCCCCATATGCAGCCCGGCAAGCCATATATGGCAGAATGCAATGCCCATATCTATCCTGTTGAGTTTTTCGAATAATATGGCCTTAATCCGGTTTGACCTGATGCAATAGGCGTGGATCAGATTGCCGATCCTTTTGAAATACCAGGGCTGGCTGTTGGTAGAGGACGGAGCAAGTCTTGCGGCTTCCAGAATGGGATCTTCATGAGTATCGGCTATCCTGAGAAGAGGTTTTCTCTTGAATTCCGACAAGCTTTCCCGGTGGGGTGATCCCATGGACTTTCCAAAGGCCAGGGCGATTACGAACTCCATACCCGGCTTGATGGAAAGATCCTCCGGCGGCTTTGCAAGGCCCGCCCAGCAGGAGCCCAGCCCCATGGAGGATAGGGCAAGATCCATTTGCTGAAGGATGAAACCGGCGTTTTCCAGGTATCCATCCTTTTTCTCCGATGACAATATGAGATAGTGAGGAGACCTTACTGCCATCATTCCCCGTATGGTATTGCCCGGCACAAGGCTTATATGGATTTTGATATCATAAAGGGGTTTGAGCGAAGGAATGAGCTTTGACACCTCATCGATCACAGAGGATTCAAGGGGTGCCATATCATACTTGCGTATTGACCTTCTCCTAAAAATGGACTGGTATAGCTTCTCTGTATCCATGCTTTCATCTCCTTTTCCTGTTATAATTATATACCAAATCAAACTTGCGGAAATCTTGCCTGTTTTTTCGGCTTTAGTCCTGAAGGTGATTCACATAAAGGTGCAATTATGAGATAATAAGGATCAAATCTTTAATTGATAGAATTACTTAGCCTTGATAAGCAGAAAGGTTTGTGCAGCCATGGATATATTCATACAATCATTAATAATCGGTTTTTCAGGAGCCATGATGCCCGGCTCCCTGTTAACCTATACTATTGAGAAAAGCATGAAGATCGGGCCGAAGGCAGGATTTCTCGTTTCGGTAGGCCACTCCCTCCTGGAACTGCTACTGGTCATCCTTCTATTTCTCGGCCTCGGTAAATACCTTGAAACACCTCTTGCCCAGATGATCATCGGTATCCTGGGCGGAGCTGTGCTGATCTTCTTTGGCGTGAGCATGATCAAAGATGTGGTTCAGGGCAAGATCAATATTGAAATGAAGGAATCAACAACCTCCAAAAGCGGTGGGATCATCCTTGGCAGCGCTCTGATCAGTGCTTCCAATCCCTATTTTGCAGTATGGTGGGCAGCTGTCGGGTTGGGGCTTATGATGAATGCCTATAACCTTTTGGGCCTTGCAGGTGTTGTGCTTTTCTATACAGGCCATATTCTGGCTGACTTTACATGGTATATGTCCGTATCCTTTGTCATTGGCAAGACCAGACGGTTCATCAATATGAAAGTATACAGAGTGATTATTATTATACTGGGAGCCGTCCTCATAGCTTTTGGCGCAGGTTTTCTGGTCACATCAGGAAAAACGGCGCTGGGGCTTATGGGGGCGTGAGCGGGCATCACATGATCCCGCTCACCATCTGGGTGTCTTCCCCGTATCCGCTCTGAGAAGTACTTCCGAACCTGCCATTTCTCAGATCATCGAAAGCCCTGGACAGCATGAGTTTGATCCTGTTAAGCTGGTTAACCTCGCTGGCTCCCGGGTCGTAATCGATGGCCACTATATTGGTACCGGGGTAAACCCTTCTAAGTTCCTTGATCATACCCTTTCCGGTAACATGGTTGGGCAGGCAGGCGAAGGGCTGCATGCAGATTATATTCTTAATCCCTTTTTTAATAAGTTCAACCATCTCGCCTGTCAGGAGCCAGCCTTCCCCGGCCTGGTGTCCAAGATCCAGTACTGTTTCCGCTCCTCTTGCAATGCTTTGGATGGTCTCCGGCTCGTAGAAGCGTTTGCTGGCTGATAGTACCTCCCGGTATGTCCTTCTGAAATACTCGATTATCCTTATGGCAATATTCCCTAGAACCTGTGCTGATTTTCGGCCTGAAAGGTATCTGTATTTGTAGTTCTGATTATAGGCACAGTACAGCAGAAAATCAGTGAGCCCCGGCATGACCGCCTCCGCCCCTTCATCCTCCACGATCTGAACCACATTGTTATTGGCTGTAGGATGGAACTTGACCAGTATTTCACCCACCAATCCCACCTTGGGCTTTAAGGCATTGACGATCTCAATCCTGTCAAAATCATCAACAATGCCCTCAATATTTCTTCTAAACACCGATTGTTCGGCTCCTTCCAAGGAGTACCTGCAAGTTTGGGCCCATTTTTCGTAGAGGGCATTTGCCGAACCCCTGATCTTCTCATAGGGTCTTATCCTATACAGGACATTCATCAAAAGATCGCCATAGACAAGACCCATGACAGCCCGCTTCAGAAGCACCATAGAGATCTTGAACCCGGGGTTCTTCTCTATCCCGTTGGCATTGAGGGATATTACAGGGACATGGGCAAATCCTGCGTCTTTCAAGGCCTTCCGCAGAAATGCTATGTAATTTGTTGCCCTGCAGCATCCTCCTGTCTGGGTGATCATGACACTGGTATTATTAGTGTCGTACTCTCCAGATTTCAGAGCTTTAATGATCTGTCCCACCACAATTATGGAAGGATAGCAGGCATCATTATTGACATACTTCAGCCCCTCATCTATGGCCTTGTGGTCTATGGCAGGCAGCACAACCACCTTATATCCCGAAAGGTTGAAGGCCTCCTCCAGAAACTGAAAATGGATTGGGGACATTTCAGGAGCCAGTAAGGTATGCTTTTCCCTGTGTTCCCGCAAGAACGGCACCTTGATGAACCGGGCATGGCTATCCTGTTTGGGGGGAGCCTTCTTCTCCCTTTCCATCAGCGCAGCCTTCAGGGAACGAAGCCTGATCCTTGCCGCTCCCAGGTTATTAACCTCGTCGATCTTAAGAAGGGTATATATCTTGTGGCGGGCATTCAGTATCTCCTGAACCTGGTCGGTTGTAACCGCATCCAGACCACAGCCGAAGGAATTCAGCTGCACCAGTTCAAGATCCCTCTGACCCGACACAAAAGAAGCAGCCGCATACAGCCTGGAATGGTATGCCCACTGGTCAACCACCCTCAGAGGCCTTTCAACCTTGCCAAGATGAGCCAGAGAGTCCTCGGTGAACACAGCCATACCCAGTGAATTGATCATCTCCGGAATCCCGTGGTTGATCTGGGGATCGATGTGGTAGGGTCTTCCGGCCAGTACAATACCCTTCACACCGGCCTTCCTGATTTTATCAAGATTTTCCTCTCCCGCCCTCTGTATGTCCTTTTTAAAGGCTTCCTGTTCGCGGAAGGCCTTTTCAACGCTGGCGGCTATTTCCTGCCTGCTGATATTGAAAACCGCAAGCTCCTGACAAAGCCTTTTTATAAGCCTGCTTTTATTGTCATAGGGCAAAAAGGGCTTCAAAAGCAGGATGTTTTTCTCCCTCAATGCATCCACATTATTCTTTATAACCTCTGGATAGGATGAGACGATGGGACAATTGAAATGATTGTCCGAATCCCTCTGCTCCCTGTTCTCGTGCACAATGCAGGGATAGAAGATAAAGTCCACACCCCGTTCCACCAGGTTCATAATATGACCGTGTACCAGCTTTGCCGGATAGCATACCGATTCCGAAGGTATAGTTTCCATTCCTTTCTCGTACAGTTCGGGGGACGAGCGTCCCGACAGCTGAACCCTGAACCCCAATCCGGTAAAGAAGGTAAACCAGAAGGGGTAGTTCTCATATATGTTCAGAACCCTGGGTATGCCCACCACACCCCGGGGTGCTTCAGACCCGGGCAGGGGCTTGTAGTAGCTGAACAGTCTCTTATATTTATAGTCAAACAGATTGGGAAACCTGCTTCTTTTGGTCTTCTCTCCGGCGCCTCTTTCGCACCGGTTGCCGGATATGAAGCTCTCACCATTTCCAAAATCATGTATGGTTAAAAGACAATTATTTGCACACAGCCCGCACCGGGTAATACGGCTGGAAAGATGGAAGGCATCCAGTTGCTCCGCCTTTGCCATCTGTGTTACATAACCTTCCTGATACCTTTCCCTGGCTATCAGTGCTGCACCATATGCACCCATGATCCCGGCGATATCGGGGCGTATGGCCTCTTTCCCGGTAAGAAGCTCGAAACATCTGAGCACTGCCTCGTTATGAAATGTGCCCCCCTGGACAACCATCCTTTGCCCCAGTTCCTCCGGGTTCTTCATCTTAATCACTTTGAACAGGGCGTTCTTGATGATGGAATAGGACAGTCCTGCAGAAATATCCCCAAGGCTTGCTCCTTCCTTTTGAGCCTGCTTTACCCTTGAATTCATAAACACCGTACACCTGGAACCCAGATCCACCGGGCTTTCGGCCATCAGAGCCTCCTTGCAAAAGGTGCTGATATTCATGTCCAGGGAACTGGCGAAGGTATCCAGAAAAGATCCGCAGCCCGATGAGCAGGCCTCGTTGAGCAGGATGCTTTCGATATTGCCGTCCCTTACCTTGAGGCACTTCATATCCTGTCCGCCGATGTCCAGTATGAAATCAACACCTGGGCAGAAATGCTCTGCAGCCTTGTAATGGGCTATGGTCTCTATCTCACCGATGTCAATTTTAAGTGCCGCCTTCAGCAGGGCTTCCCCATATCCGGTAACAGCCGAATGGACTATTCGGGTTCCGGACAGAATCTGGCGGTACATGTCCTTTAAGGCTTCAATGGTTGATTTTAAGGGATTTCCACCATTGCTGCCGTAATGGGAGAATATCAGAGCGCCTTCTTCATCAATAAGGGCTACCTTGGTGGTGGTGGAGCCCGCATCGATTCCCAGAAAGCATTTTCCCACTGCTTCGTCAGGATTGCGCCTTAATACCTTGTGAGTGTCATGCCGTTTTCTGAAGGCTTCATAATCCTGCCCGTCCCTGAAAAGGGAGGGCAGACGGGGAATCTCCTTATAGGAGGTGTCGGTGTTTTCATTAAGCCTGTCCATAAGAACACCGAACCTCACCGGATCCTGCTCTGACGAGGAGATAGCGGCTCCGATAGCCACGAAAAGCTGTGAGTGCTCAGGTACGATAATCTGATGATCCTTAAGCTCAAGGGTCTCGACGAAGCGCTTTTGAAGTTCTGGCAAAAAGTGCAGAGGACCGCCTAAGAAGGCAATATTGCCCTTAATGGGTCTTCCACAGGCAAGTCCGCTGATGGTCTGAATAACAACGGCCTGGAAAATGGAGGCTGCAATGTCGTTCCTGTTGGCACCCTCATTCAGAAGCGCCTGGATATCGGTTTTTGCAAACACACCACATCTTGCCGCTACGGGATAGATCACCTTGTGGTGTCGCGCCATCTCATTGAGTCCGGCCGCATCCACATTGAGCAGGGAAGCCATCTGGTCAATAAATGAACCCGTACCCCCTGCACAGGTACCATTCATCCTCTGCTCCAGCCCTCCGCTGAAATAGGTTATTTTAGCGTCCTCACCACCCAGCTCGATGGCTACATCGGTTTCGGGGTGAAAGCGGCTGATGGCTCTGGAAGCGGCAACCACCTCCTGCGTAAACGGTACACCAACCTTTCCGGCACTGTTCATTCCGCCGGAACCGGTAATACTCATGGTCACTTCGGCGTTTCCAATCAGGCGGTGAATATCATGGAAGATTTCCTTAAGCTTTCTTCCAATGTCAGCATAATGTCTCTCATATCTGCTGAATGCCATCTCATCGGTCTGGTCCAGAATAACCACCTTGATAGTGGTCGAACCAATATCTACACCTATACGGTACATAACTGCATCCGACCTCACCTGTTATCTTTTGGTATACGCTATCTATTATAATACAAATTTCAAAAGTATTTAAGTTCACGCCAGGCTATCAGTTAAATCATAACTATTTTTCAACATCTACCCATTCCTACACTGGGCATGAAAATCGGTGACTGAACCACAAAACATCATTCCTGCTTATGGCATGAGATGATATAATTTAGGATAGAGTAATACACAGGCGGATGTATAAATGAAAAATGACCCATATGCCCATCTTCGATTTTTGGAGGTTTGAGGATGTTGGAAAGTATCCGTACACCCTGTATCATCACCATATTTGGCGGAACAGGCGATCTGACCCATAGAAAGCTGATTCCTGCGCTCTATAATATGTCTGTGGAAGAATTATTGCCCGATGAACTGATGATTGTCGGTGTGGGGAGAAGGCCCCTGAGCGTACAGGAGTATAGGGACAGCCTGCTGGAATCGGTAACAAAGCACTCCCGCCATCCCATCAGAACCGATATATGGGAAAGATTTAAAGAAAGGATTCACTACTTTAGGATGAACCTTTCGGAATCTGAGGGGTTTTCTTCACTGAAAACATGGCTTGAGAGTCTGGATGAGAAGGCAGGAACACAGGGAAACAGACTTTTTTATCTGTCGGTGGCTCCCTCCCTCTTTGAGCCCATAGTTCTGCATCTCCACAGGCATGGCATGGCTACCAACCTGGGAGCCTGGCAGAGGGTGATTATTGAAAAGCCCTTTGGCAGGGATCTTAGATCCGCTGCTTTTCTCAACCATGTGATAGAAAGTGTTTTCCCGCCACAGAATATATTCAGGATTGACCATTATCTGGGCAAGGAAATGCTAAGAAGCCTGATGGTGATACGGTTTGGAAATGCTGTATTTGAGAGGATCTGGAACAGCCGTTATATTGAGAACATCCAGATTACAGCTGCCGAGTCAGTTGGGGTGGAAAACCGGGCGGGCTATTATGAAAGCTCCGGAGCCCTTCGTGACATGCTCCAGAGCCATCTGCTCCAGCTTCTGGCATTGGTGGCCATGGAACCTCCCATCAGTCTGGACATAAAGGCCATAAGGGACGAAAAGGTCAAGTTTCTCAAAAGCCTTCTGAAGATGGATGACGGACTTCTTAAGGATCATATTATCCGCGGCCAGTATGGCGAGAGTTCACTCAATGGTAAAACCATAAGGGGATACCGGCAGGAAAAGGGTATTGATCCTGCATCCAATACTGAGACCTTCATCGCTCTGAGAATACTGGCAGGAAACTTCCGCTGGGGAGGCATGCCCTTTTATCTCAGAACCGGAAAAAGGATGCCGAAAAAAACAACCTATGTTGTTCTGGAATTCAAGTCCATGCCTGAGATCCTATATTTCAAGGAATACAAAGGAATGCAGCCTAATCTTCTTGAAATACGCATACATCCTAGTGAGGGCATCTCATTCAGCTTCAACGCCAAAAAACCCGGTTCGGGAAATGAGATATCCACCGTCAGGATGGATTACTGTCAGAACTGTTCCTATGAGAACAATTCGCCCGAAAGCTATGAGCGCCTGCTAGCCGATGCGCTGCGTAACGACCAGACCCTATTTACAAGCTGGGAGGAGATCGAAGCCTCCTGGAACTTTGTGGACAGTATAGCCGGGGCATGGGAAAAAGAAACAGTATCCTTTCCTAACTATACTCCCGGCACCTGGGGACCAACGGCCTCCAACCAGCTTCTGGAAAGATACGGGCATCACTGGTGGAATTTGTGACCATCAGGAATCCACCGATGTATTGATAATGGAATCCGGGGAGTGGGTGGTTACAGGAGGGCTTACAACATGGGCTGCTGAAGGTCTTCGTTTTATAACGAGGAATATAATGAAAATAGCTGCAACAGGCGGTATGATCCATACAGGAAATCCGCCGCCACCCTTTTTGAATACCACCAGCGGGGTCTCCCCGCTGAAGTGGGCTGTGTCACTCTTTTCCAGTTCCCCGCCATCGGTGAGGTACTCAATCCTTCCCGGAACGACGATGGTTATGTCAACCAAACCGTATTCGTCGCCTTCAGACATGGGGGAATAAACCAGATACAAGTCATCCGGAATATCTGCTTTGTTCACTGCCCTTTCCTTTTTATCCATCATGTCATCCAGTCCAAATCCGCCTTGCTGACGGTACTGCTTTACTGTTCCAAAGAAGGAACCATCCCCCATCTCGTTCAGATCCGTAATGGAAATAGAAGCGGTTATGGTCTTGTCTTTCTTGTTTTCCTTCACATTTATTAATTTTGCAATCGTCTTTCCTGCTGTACGGTTCATATCTTCCACTGATTCCTTAATAGAGTCTTCCACATCTTTTTTGGACAAGAGTCCCTGAAGTTGAGAAATATCAATTGTGTAGGTTACATCACAGGAACCATCGGCGTTTACTTTCAGTTTCACTGCAAGGCATCCGGTGAGCATGGTAGCTGCTATGACGATAGCCAGAATCACAAAAAGTATTTTTGCTTTTTTCATGAACCGATCCTCCTAAAAATCAAATCATTTCAACAATACAGGAATGCAGGTTTCCCAAGAACTGTTATGCTCTCATCTTATCACATTTTAGTGCACAGGTTCCATATATTATGATAGCTATCCCCATCCTTTCAGGTTGTTTATTAATTCCCTGCGATTTCGCCCCCCATGCCGGCTATGAATAAATGGTGATAACGGGGTGAAAATATCAAATAGCTCGGTTGACGGTGCATGTATTTTTTTCTGCGTGTATTATCCGTGTATGGTAGATCTGAAGGAGTGACCATTATGAAGCCATCTGGCGGGGCTTTTAAAATAGTTGTATTGGTAATGGTAATGGCAGGCCTGTTCCTTTCGTCATGCGGCAAGAGTAAGGATCAGGAAAAAAAGGATCAGGAACAGCAGGAGCAGGAGAAAGCCATTAAGATGTTGGAAGAGATAGAAAGTGTGAACGAATCCATCATTCTGATCTTAAACGGGCCGGCGAGCCCGAGAAAGGGCGAGGGACAGGAACAGCAACAGGGTAACGGTGAACAACAGAATCAACAGCAGGATCAACAGGGACAGCAAGACCAGCAACAAGGCAGCGATGAACAGCAGGACCAACAACAGGGAAAGGATCAACAGCAGCAGGGCAACGGAGAACAGCAGGATCAGCAGGGACAGCAAGATCAGCAACAAGGAAAGGATCAACAACAAAAAGGTAGCGAGGAACAACAAAACCAGCAACAGCAGCAGGGTAAAGAGTCTCAGGAGCAAAAACCCCAGGATAAAATCTGGAAGGATGTCAATGAAAACATCATAGAACTTCATTCACTGCTCAACGAGTACATTCCGGCAGCCGCCAAGCTTGGGGCAAGCACTGAACTGAGCAGCAATGCCAATGATGCCCTTAACCAATTGACTAAAAGGGCTGAGGCTAAAGACCACAACGAGGTCTTAACCGAAGCCAATAACCTCTACAAAGCCATTTGTGACTATTTTACCCTGCACCGGGACAAAAGGGCTCCCGCCAAGCTCCTGCTATACCATGCCCGCAGGGTTATGCTGGCAGCTAAGGTTGGAGACTGGCAAACCGCTGGTGAGGCAATGGATGAGTTAAAAGAAATGTGGAACACACAAAAGACCTCTTACGGCGAAGATCAAAAGGATGACGTAGCCATGCTGGATCTTTCAGTCTCCAATCTGTCGGGAGTAGTAGATGAGAAAAACCAAAACCTTGTGGCTATTAAAGGACTTCTCGTCCTGCAGAATATCTCAGAACTGGAAAAAGGCCTTGAAGAAAAGTAAAACAGCAGTTGAATGCTGTTTTGGGTATGATTCTGTATAAAAAAGGGGGGGCGCCCGTACTGGTTCGGACGCCTAAGGGCTATGAATATATGTCATCCTCTGGATTTCCTTTTAGAGATCACGTCAAAGGCGACGGCAATCAGAAGAACCAGCCCCTTGATGGTCATCTGCAAATCGATTCCAACGCCCATGATACTCATACCATTATTCAGAACACCCATGACCAGAGCACCGATAATGGCACCGATAACTGTTCCCACACCGCCATAGGCCGATGCTCCGCCGATAAAGCAGGCTGCGATGGCATCCAGTTCAAAGCTCTGTCCCGCAACAGGGGAGGCAGAATTGATACGGGATGAAAAGCTTATTCCAGCAACCGCCGCCAGCACCGACATGTTGACATAAGTAAAGAACAAGACCTTGTTGGTATTGATACCTGAAAGCTGAGCCGCCTTTTCATTACCACCCATGGCATAGATATAGCGGCCGGGGACTGTTTTCTGTGTAAACACGGTATAGATAACCACTAGGGTTCCGATGATTACGAATATGATCGGTATACCCTTATATGCGGCAAGCCAATAGGAAAGAAGCATGATGCCGGCCACAATAATGATAACCTGAGCTATGAAGAAGAGGGTGGGTGTATTCTCAAAGTTATATTTGTCTCGTTCCTTACGCTTTCTTATTGCCATGATGACATACAGCACCGATAATACTATACCTAGTACAATGGTGGTCACATTGAAGCTTGCACCAAAGAAATTAAGAAAGTCCGGAATGAATCCGCCGCTTATTGCCTGATACTCAGGCGGATATGGAGCCAGCGTTAATCCCTGAAGGATGGTGTTGGTTAACCCTCTAAAAAGAAGCATGCCGGCCAGGGTGACAATAAAGGCCGGAATTCGTATATAAGCAATCCAGAACCCCTGCCACAGTCCTATTAGAAGACCTATCCCAAGAGTGATCAAAAGCGCCGGGAACATGGGCATTTTCATATTGATCATGAGGGTGCCGGAAACCGCACCGATAAAGGCAACAACAGAGCCTACAGAAAGGTCGATATTGCCCCCTGTCAGGATACAAAGAGTCATACCGATTGCCAGAATCAGCACATAGCTGTTCTGAAGAACAAGGTTAGTAACATTCATAGGGTAGAGAAGTATTCCACCCGTACCGATCTGGAAGAAGATCATGATTACCACCAGAGCAATCAGCATTGCATACTGGCGAATATTGTTTTTTATGGTTTTACCGATGTTCTCCATTTGTTAAACTACCTCCCTGTTACTCTGCATAATGCATTTCATTATACTTTCCGAAGAGGCTTCCTCCCGGGTCAGCTCACCCACTATACGCCCATCATTCATGACATATATCCTGTCGCAAATCCCAAGGATCTCGGGGAGTTCGGATGAAATAAAGATAATGGATTTGCCCTCATCGGCCAGTTGGTTGATAATGGTATATATCTCATATTTGGCACCCACATCAATACCTCGTGTGGGTTCGTCCAGTATAAGTATATCGGGACGTGAAAAAATCCATTTGCTCAGAACCACCTTCTGCTGATTACCACCGGAAAGGTTGCCCGCTTTTTGCAGGATGCTGGATGACTTGATGTCGAGCTTGGACCGGTATTCTTCAGCAACCATAACCTCCTTATTATGATCAATGAATCCTTTCTTGCTGATCTTTTTCAGACTGGGCAGCGTAATATTGTGTCTTATATCGTCAATCAGGATGAGTCCGGCAGATTTCCGGTCCTCGGTGAGGTAGGAAACACCATTGTCGATAGCCTCGCGCACAGTATTGAACTCAACCGGTTTGCCGTCTTTGATAATCTGCCCCGATATACGGCTTCCATAGGCCTTGCCGAATATACTCATGGCAAACTCGGTTCTGCCTGCTCCCATGAGCCCGGATATTCCTACGATCTCGCCCCGGCGCACCTTGATATTCACGTCCTTGATAATCTTCCTGTCGGTGATCACCGGGTGGTACACATTCCAATCCCTGACTTCAAAGGCTACTTCTCCGATCTTTGGCTCCCTCTTCGGAAAACGATTGACCATGGTTCTTCCGACCATGCCCTTGATAACCCGATCCTCATCTATGGCATCCACACCAACCTTGAGGGTTTCGATGGCAGCACCGTCTCTTAAAATGGTAATTGTGTCGGCCACCTTCATAACTTCATTGAGTTTATGTGAGATCAGAATACAGGTTATACCATCCTTTTTAAGCTCCAATATCAGATCAAGTAGGTTGTTGGAGTCATCCTCATTCAAGGCCGCCGTAGGTTCATCCAGGATGAGAAGCTTCACCTTCTTGGCCAATGCCTTGGCTATTTCGACCAATTGCTGCTTACCGACGCTGATATCCTTTACAAGAGTTTGTGAGCTTTCATTCAGCCTCACCCTCTTGAGAAGTTCCCTGGCCTCCAGATGGGTTCTGCTCCAGTTGATAAAACCATGCTTTTGGCGTTCATTTCCCAAAAACATATTTTCCCCGATGGACAGGTAGGGTTGAAGAGCCAGTTCCTGATGGATGATGACAATGCCGACCTTTTCACTGTCCCTGATATCCCTGAAGGTGCACACGTTTCCTTCATAGATGATCTCACCGCTGTAGGTGCCATGTGGATAGATGCCACTGAGGACATTCATCAAAGTTGATTTACCCGCCCCGTTCTCACCGACAAGGGCATGTATTTCACCGGCCTCCACCTTGAAATTGACATTGTCTAGGGCTTTGACACCGGGAAATACCTTTGTGATATTCCGCATCTCCAGGATTGTTCCCAAGATTTCTCATCCCCCTGTACCTTTATTTGGCTGCTTATTGGATGATGAAATGCATACCATCACCATATAAGAACCCGGCCCGCTGAGCCATCACGGATTGCAGGCGGGTGCCCGGAAACCTTGTTGCTTTTGCAATAAAGAACCGGTTTGGAGACGGCAAAATCTGGATTCTGCCGTCTCCAAACCGGACACCCCAGCGGGGTGTCCGGATAAATAAACTATTGGATATCGGCTTCGGTGTAGTATCCGCTGTCGATAAGCAATTCCTTGTAGTTGTTCTTGTCGGCATAAACCGGATCGCAGAGGAAGGAAGGAACGATCTTTACACCATTGTCATAGGTCTTGGTGTCGTTTACAGGAGCTTCCTTGCCCTGGAGCAGAGCATCAACCATCTCAACAACCTTTGAGGCAAGTGTTCTGGTGTCCTTGAAAACAGACATGGACTGCTGGCCTTCGATCATGGCCTTAACATTAGGCTTGTCACAGTCCTGACCGGTGATGACGGGATAGGGCTTATCGGCTGAACCATAGCCATTGCTGGTCAGAGAGGCGATGATACCGATTGCAAGGCTGTCGTTAGGTGAAAGAACGGCATCCAGCTTTTCTCCGCCGGAGTAGTGAGCTGTGATCAGGTTGTCCATTCTGGCCTGTGCCGTGGCTGATGTCCAGCCCTGAATGGCTATTTTGGTAAACTCAGTCTGTCCACTGGGAATTTTGAGCTGCCCGTTGTCTATATACGGCTGAAGGATGCTCATGGCTCCGTCGTTGAAGAAGTAGGCGTTGTTGTCATCGGGAGACCCGGCGAACAGTTCTATGTTGTAGGGGCCTTTTCCATCTTTCAGTCCGAGGGCTTCTTCTATGTATGTACCCTGAAGAACACCAACCTTGAAGTTATCAAAGGTAGCATAGTAGTCCACATGCTCTGACTGCATGATGAGGCGGTCGTAAGCAATAACCTTAACCTTTGCATCTGCTGCCTTCTTCAGAACATCGGTAAGCGCCGATCCGTCAATTGAAGCAATAACCAGTACCTTACAGCCCTTGGTTATCATGTTTTCAATCTGCTGGATCTGCATATTGACATCATTGTTGGCATACTGGAGATCCACCTGGTAGCCCTTGGCTTCCAGCTGGGTCTTCATGTTTGAGCCATCCTGATTCCATCTTTGGAGCGACTGCGTCGGCATGGCGACACCGATGATATTTCCTGCGCCCTGGCCACAGCCAGTCAGTGTGATCATGCTGATCAACAGAGCCAGAACAAGAAGCAATGAAAGTTTCCTTTTCATTATTGACTCCTCCATTTCATTTTTTTAGGCCTTGCACCCATATTTATTCTATATGAAGGAGTCATTATAATCTCTGGAGATAATTAAGAAAGTACTGGGCATTTTATACCCTTGTTCAAATCCCGGTAGGACATGGGTAAATTCTTGAGGTTAAAATT
>JAAYTP010000019.1 GCA_012518025.1 Clostridiaceae bacterium | reverse complement strand
GGTGTACTCCTGGCGCTTCTCATCATATTCAGGCATTCATCCAATATCAGCCGATTGCTGAATGGAAACGAAAAAAAGCTGAGTTTTAAACAGCCATAGAAGGCATTTGGCTGTAGTGAAGGCCTTCTTATTGGCCGATTGCACAATATACGAAAGGTACAGGTGTTTGTGTATGTCAGTGGTTTCAATGATCGGAGCAGGGAGTTGGGGGATCAGTCTTTCGGTTCTCCTTTCGAATAATGGTCATGAGGTTCGTGTGTGGTCCCGTTTCCAGGATGAAATTGATGGCCTTAACCATGAAAGAGAGCATAAGGAAAAGCTTCCGGGAATCAAAATACCAGATTCAGTGGTTTTCACAACTGATCTGAAGACATGCCTTGAAGGGCATGACTTTGTGGCAATAGTGCTTCCGTCCCAGACGATTCGGGAAAATGTGAGGCTTTTGGCACCCTATCTTGCACCGAATGATATAGTCGTATTATGTTCAAAGGGCATAGAGGAAGGTACCGGCAAAAGACTCAGCCAGGTTGTGCTGGATGAGGCGCCGGATGTGCGGGTTGTTGCCCTGTATGGGCCCAGCCACGCTGAGGAAGTGGCTCTTGGCATCCCCACCACTGTTGTGGCCGCATGCACGGATCAGGAAGCAGCCATGAGTGTTCAGGATTTGTTTATGTCGCCCTTTTTCAGAGTATATACCAGTTCGGACATTATAGGAGCGGAAATAGGTGCTGCCTTGAAGAATGTCATAGCCCTGTGCGCCGGCATCAGTGACGGGCTGGGCTATGGTGATAACAGTAAGGCAGCATTGATGACCAGGGGAATAACAGAGATCGCACGTCTTGGGACGGCCATGGGAGCCAATGCCAGCACCTTTTCGGGGCTTACCGGCATTGGGGATCTGATTGTAACATGTACCAGCCAGCACAGCCGGAACTGGAGGGCAGGGAACCTCATAGGTAAGGGAAGCACCCCCGAGGAAGCCATGTCCCGCATAAAGATGGTGGTGGAGGGTATATCCGCCGCTAAAGCTGCCAAGGAATTGATGGATCATTATCAGATCAACATGCCCATCTGCCTGGAGGCCTATCGTATCCTCTTTGAGGGAAAGGACTGCAAAAAGGCGGTTTATGATCTGATGACCCGGCGCAGGAAGCACGAGTCCGAGGATACCGGATGGTAAAGGGGATCAGACAGTGATATTCTTTCCTACAATCAGCGGCCATTCCTGATCCCCATTCAGGGTCTTTCCTGCGGTGATAACTACTCCTTTATCCAATATGCAATAATTGAGCTGAGCGCCATCCTCCACAGTGGAACCCTGCATGATGATACTGTTTTTGATATGAACACCCTTCATCACGCGAACCCCCCTGAGGAGGATGCTGTTCTCTACCGTTCCTTCGATGATGCAGCCATCTGCGACTATGGAATTCTTTACAGAGGCTTCCTCATTGTATTTGGCAGGGGCCTCATCCTTGACCTTGGTATATATCTTGCGCCTGTCCATTAAAAGTTCCCGCCTTACTTTAGGATCCAGAAGATCCATATTGGCCCGGTAATAGAGCTGAATGCTGTTTAAAGGCCTCCAGTAACCAGAGAAGATATGGGCATAGATTCGAAGGCTGTCCAGGCTTCGGATTATAATGTCCATGACCAGATCGGCATAACCTTTGGCAGCGCTGTCCTGGATCAATTCGATCAAAAACTTACGTTTCATGATGTAGATGCCCATGGATCCCAGATTTCCGCAGGGATTCAAAGGTTTCTCTCTGAAATCCACAATTCTGCTGTCCTGATCTATCTCCACAATTCCCAGAGTTTTCTTATCATTCTCAGTCAGATCATCCAAAGCACGGCAGGCAATGGTGATGTCCGCATCCTTATCCACATGCTGTTCCAGCATAGGGCCGTAATCCATATTATATATGGCATAGCCGTTGGCGATGAGAACGAACTCTTCATCGCTTCGCTCGAGGAAGGTCAGGTTATTGTATATGGCGTCTGCACTTCCCTTGTACCAGCCGGTACTCAGCTCCGAGAGATAGGGCGGGAAAACCCTCAGGCCTTCATTCTTCCTGTCCAGATCCCATTCCTTTCCAGAGCCCAGATGGTCGATGAGGGAGCGGATGCTGTACTGGGTCAGCACTCCCACATTAACAATCCCGGAGTTAACCATATTGGATAATGTGAAATCTATGGTACGATACTTGCCTCCAAAGGGAACTGCTGCAATGGACCGGTTGATGGATAATTCTTTTAAGCTGTTGTTTTTTCCGCCTGTCAGGATAATGCCCATTGTACTCTTCATTGTTCATCCCCTCCCTTCATGAGATAGCCGCCCGATGGGATTACATTGGTGGTGAAATCCTGGGGGATGATGTGGTTGTCGATTACCACATTCCTGCCAAGGGTAGTCCCATTGGGGATCACGGTGTAAGAACCCACTACGGTTATATTTGTATTATAGATCCTGGGGTTGAATTGGTTTTCGGCAAACTCGCCCACACCGCATTGGATATTGTTGCCTATGACGCTGCCCTCACCGATGATGCAGCAGTCAATCACAGTATTGGTACCGATGAACGCATCGGACATGATGATGGAATTCTTGATAACGGTTCCCTCCTGAACTGTTACTCCCGGGAATATGACCGAATTGCTGATAGTACCATGGATCATGCAGCCCTCAGCAATGATGGACTTAACAACTTTACCGGTTTCACCGATAAAATGAGCCGGGTATACCGGGTTTGGGGTATAGATTTTCCAGTAGGGGTCAAAAAGGTTGAATTCAGGAATGCGCTCGGTCAGGTTCATGCTGGCCTCATAATAGGCCTGGATGGTTCCCACGTCGCGCCAATACCCTACAAATTTATAGGCATAAAGGTCCCTGCCGTCCTTTAGCATGCCGGGTATGATATTCTTACCGAAATCATGCTCTGAATTTGGATCCTCGTGGTCATTGAGCAGATATTCCTTCAAAACCTCCCAGTTAAATATATAGATGCCCATGGAGGCCAGAGTGCATTTGGGCTTTTCAGGTTTCTCCTCAAATTCGTAAATCTTGTAGTTTTTGGTAATATTCATTATCCCGTAGCGGCTCGCCTCTTCATAGGGAACATCGATAACAGATATGGTGGCATCTGCGTTTTTCTTCTTGTGGAAATCCAGCATCTCGGCATAGTTCATTTTGTAGATGTGATCGCCGGACAGAATGATGACATATTTGGGAGAGAGTTCTTCGACATAGCTGATATTCTGGAGCACGGCATCAGCAGTTCCGGAATACCACTCACCCTTTTCAAACCGCTGGTAGGGGGTCAGTATTGTGACACCACCGTTCATGCGGTCCAGGTCCCAGGGTTTTCCGATACCGATATGGGAATGAAGTTTAAGGGGCTGGTACTGGGTGAGGACACCAACGGTGTCGATATTGGAATTGATGCAGTTACTCAAGGTAAAGTCGATGATTCTGTATTTGCCCCCATACAGAACAGCTGGTTTGGCTATGTTTTTTGTAAGAACTCCAAGACGGCTTCCCTGACCGCCTGCCAGTAATAGCGCTATTATCTCTTTTCGGGCCATATTATGAACTCCTCCCAGCATATGGTATTGGTTATTATATACCAATCCCTTGGATAATAAAACAAAACAGTGGTTTGGATCCGGCTTTGAAAGTGCCGGAAAACCTGCAGATCAAAGGCTTTTCCATGATGCATAAAGCAATAACGAGATTATGATATGATTGGGTAGGTAGTTTAATTAAATAATATTGAAATTTCCTGGAATTTTGGTTATAATAAATAAAGGTCAAGGAAAGTCAAAGTTAAGAAGGAGGTGCGTCGATGCAATACCGGGATTACTATGAAATACTGGGCGTACCTAAAGATGCGACACAGGAACAGATAAAAAAGGCATACCGAAAATTGGCAAAGGCTCACCATCCTGATGCCAATCCAGGCAGCAAAGAGCATGAGGAAAAGTTTAAGATGGTAAATGAGGCCTATGAGGTTTTGGGAAATCCTGAGAATCGCAGAAAGTATGACCAATTGGGCAGTAGGTTCGATTTTTCCAATGGCTTTGATTTCGATCCCTCCCAATTCGGATTTGGAAACGGGCGATATGAATTCAGGAGCACCAATACCCATGGTTTCAGTGATTTTTTCGATCTTTTTTTTGGTTCGGGAGGCCTGAACATAGATGAGTTGTTCGGTGGATTGAGAAATTCCGGATT
>JAAYTP010000018.1 GCA_012518025.1 Clostridiaceae bacterium | reverse complement strand
TTTTTCGGCGCCAGTTCAAGGCCTCATTTCGGTCAGGGCTTTTAGGGAGTTTGAAGCAACTTCCTCTACAAATCCCTCATCAAAGGGCGATTTCAGGCCTGAGGTTTTCAGAAGATCCACGAAGGTCATGGTTCCGGCCTTCTTGCTGAAACTGATGTATTTATCCCATGCTGTCTTATAGTCCCGGGCCATGAGGCTTCTGAACTGGAGGGCGCAGATCTGAGCCAGGCAGTAATCAATATAGTAGAAGGGCGAGGTGTAGATATGGATCTGCCTCTGCCAGGTACCGCCCTTGCTGAAGAAGGGGTCACCCTCGTAATCCAGGTAGGGCTGGTATTCCTGTTCCAGCCTGAGCCAGGCTTCTTTGCGCTGCTTTGGTGTCATATCGGGATTTGAGTAAATCACATGCTGAAACTCATCCACCAGGCATCCGTAGGGAATGAAAAGCAGGGCGCTGGAAAGGTGCATATACATGTATTCCTCGGTCCTGCTACCAAAGAAGAGTTTCATCCAGGGCATGGTGAAGAATTCCATGGACATGGAGTGAACCTCGCAGGCCTCCATGGTGGGGAACTTGTATTCCAGAAGCTCCATTCCCCTTGACAGATAGCCGTTGAAGGCATGACCGCATTCATGGGTCAATACATCCACATCACCGCTGGTACCGTTAAAATTGGCGAAGATAAAGGGTGACTCATAAGAGTAGATATATGTCATGTATCCGCCCGGAGCCTTTCCCTTGCGGCTCAGGACATCCAGAAGCTCGTTATCAAGCATGAACCGGAAGAACTCGCTGGCTTCCGGGGAGAGCATATCATACATCTTGCGGCCTGCCGCAAAGATCTCCTCCGGGGTACCCTCAGGTCTGGGATTGCCGTCTTTAAAATGGAGTGGGGTGTCGATATAGGTGAGCCTTTCAAGGCCAAGTCTCTTTCGCTGTTCTTCACGAAGCTTGACGGTTATTGGAACCAGATACTCTTTGACCTGGTTCCTGAACCGTGCCACCTCTTCAGGCCCATAACTGTTGCGTCCCATTCTTATATAGCCAAGCTCGACAAAATCCTTGAACCCCAGCTTTCTAGCCATGGAAGTGCGTACCCTAACAAGCCTGTCGTAGATATCGTCCAGTTCATTTCTATGGGTCATGAAGAACTCGGTTCTTTTAATGAAGGCACCTTTTCTGATATCTCGGCTGGTGGATTCCATGTATGGGGTGAGCTGGGAAAGGTTAAGGATCTTGCTGTCGTATTCCAACTGGGCAGATGCCATGAGCTTTTGGTACTGGGTAGTCAGTTTGTTTTCTTCCTGAAGCTCCGGTATTATGATGGGATCAAAAGCCTTTAGTTCCATTTCCGCATTGAGAAACAAAAGGCTCCCCAGGCTTTTTTCGAGTTCAGCCCTGAAGGGGGAGGAAACAAGAGCCTTGTAGAACCTGGATTGGATTTCTTCGAGCAAGGGTTCATTTTCATCCATAAAGGCTTTTTCCTGTTCATAGAAGGGATCCTCTGTATTCATGGAGTTCCGGATACTGGCCAGGGTGGACATATCCAGAAACCTCTTTTTCAAGGCAGTAAAGGCCTTATGGGCATCAAGCTGCTGCTGTGGGTTTTGAGCCTCTTCTACCGACCTTATTATTTCTCCGGCCTTCTTCTTAAGTTCCTCTATATCGGGCCGCTCATAGGGCATCTGGGAAAACCGCATGAAAACCATCCTTTCACAGGCATGACACCAGGAATCCGCCTGCTATAATCTGCTTTTTTATTATAACCCATTTTTTTATGAGGCAACAGGACATTCAATCAGGCAGATCCATGCCCATTTAAATATATGCCCTTCTCAAATCAAAAACGACAATATGGGCTAGAATATATATGAATTAGGGGTTATTTGCCACGATCCTGTTTTATTTGCGCTTAAAATGGTATGATATAGAAAAGATTAACAGGCTGGGGTTGATAGGATTGGGTAGGAAGGGCAAAGGCTATGAAATGGATCTGGCCATGCTGTGCCATCAGTTCTCTCTGATTCTGAAATCTGGTATACACCCGGTGGAAGGCATTCCACTGCTATACGAGGACACCGTAAACCCTAAACTTAAGAAGGCTCTTGAGTCAATATCAAATGAGGTTGTTCACGGTTCCTCCCTGTATTTGGCTTTCGAGGCTGCAAAATGTTTTCCGACCTATATGACCACCATGATAAGGGTCGGCGAACAGACTGGCATGCTGGAACCTGTGCTGGAAGGCTTGAGCAGGTTCTATGAGATTCAGGCCAACATCAGGAGAAGGGTAAGGAGCGCCGTGACCTATCCGCTGGTTTTGGCCATATTCATGCTTGCTGTGATCGCTCTGATTTCTCTTGAGGTTATTCCTCTGTTTATAGAGATACTCACATCCCTTGGGGGGAAGGTGCCGGATCAGGTGGATCTTTTCATCGTGTTGGGAAACACTCTGAAAAACAGCGTTCTGTATGTAGTGGCAGCACTGGTGCTTCTGATTGTTGTGGTCTGGCTGCTCACACGGCTTAATAAAATTCGCTTCATCATGGATAAGATTAAGGTTGTAAACCCGTTTACGGGAAGTATGTACAAAAAGATTGTGACAGCCCGGTTCAGCGGTGCATTGTCCCTGACCCTTAAGAGCGGAATGACCATCACAGAGGGTTTTGGTCTGGTTTCAGGTGTTCTTGACAACGATTATGTTATAAGGAAGATCAGGGAGGCTGTAAATGAGGTGTCCTCAAGCAAACCTTTCTGGGAAGCCATTAGGGATACCGGACTGTTTCCTGTCCTGTTTGTACGGCTTGTCAAGACCGGTGAGAAAACCGGAAACCTGGATGCCATGATGGAGAAAGTATCACATACTTGGCAGGAAGAGGTTGATGCATCGTTGGGGCGTGTGGTCGGTTTCATAGAACCTGTCTGTGTGACCGTGCTTTCTCTGATTCTTGCAGGTGTGTTATTATCGGTCATACTTCCGTTGATCAGCATTATGGCTTCAATAGGATAGGGTGAATGAGATTGAGCAGACGATATGCGATATATATCAAATTTATCATGCTGGTACTGGTTCTGATCATCACCCTGGCCAGCCTGGTCAGCCTTGAAAGCTTTTGGGATAGCCGGAACAGCTCACGGCCTGAGGATATCAGAAAGGCAGTGCTTGACGCCTGTGTTCAGTGCTATGCACTGGAAGGCAGCTACCCGCCCAGTCTGGAGTATCTTGAAAAACACTACGGATTGATTCTTGACCGGGAAGAGTATTACTTCTATTACGAGGTGTTTGCATCAAATGTCATGCCCACTGTGGAAGTTTACAAAAAGTAAAAGAGAAAGAGCAGGAAATGGACGATCTGCAATCCGTGGGAGCGTGAGCGCAGAAACCATTGCCACTTTGTTGCTGTTGCTTATTCTTGGCATTGGAATTTTTGCTCTAGCTGTTTCCTCAACCTCTGCCTATTCCAGAGTCTATGAGGGAAAGAGCCTTAATTCCGAGCTGAGGGTTGCTCTTTCCTTCATTCATATGAAGATCAGGCAAAACGACTTGAAGGATGCCATCAGAATTGAAGAGAACCCCGTCAATGGGGATCCTGCCATTGTCATCCGTGAAGAGTATGAGGACGAGGCTTATGAGATCTGGATATACCAGGATGACGGTAAGCTCCGGGAGGCTCTTATGCCAGAAGGCATGGCGCCTTCCAATGAATTGAGCTTTGAAATAGCTGATGTGGACGGGTTCACTGTAAAAATAGATCAGAACCTGCTGAGCATTTCAGTGTGGCTCAATCAGGACGAAAAACAACTTAAACTGGAGAGCTCTGTCATGTTGAGATCTGGGTAAGAGCAATTGTATTAAAGGATATTTGCTGGACCAAAAAGGCTTTGGTGAATAGAATGGGCTGCGTAAAGAGAAGAAGAGGATTCACTTTAATAGAACTGATTATAGCCGTGGCGCTGCTGGCCGTTGCCGGGACGGTGGTAGTGCGCCTTTTTGTTCATGCCCATGTCAACAACCAGCTGGCGGCGGATATCGACCGGTCTGTATTCTATGGCAGCGCCTGGATTGAAAAGATTAAATCGTCCCCCGAGGACTGGATCTGCGGGGATCCTTCTGAATCGGATTCCGCAGTTACTATATCAGAAACCTGCTCCTACATAGTTTATTACGATGATGGCTGGATTCCCCTTCATGATGGTCAAAACAGGATACAGGAAGCGGAATACGCTATGCATATCGATTTATACAAGATGAACGGAAAAGAGGGGCTCTGGGCAATCGAGTTGGGAACATATAGGATTGAGCCCTATCCCTTAAGCAAGGAGCCTTACCAGGAGATATACACGCTATCAGCCATGGTCAGTGTTCCCATGGGGGTGATGGCTCCATGAAATGGCTGTGTTCAAACAGAGGAAGTTCCTCGGTTCTCGTTGTCCTGGTTCTGATAGTCCTTGTGGTATTCTCGGTTCTAGCGGTCACAACTTCAATGGCCAACCTGCGCCTGGCAAGGAAGAATGCAGAAACCGTTAAGTCCTTCTATAGCCTGGACTCAGAAGGGGAAAGGTTTATAAACGTTATTTACAACAGCATTATGCTTGCAAGGGATAAGGCCTCTTTTGCCGTCCAATCCATCACAGAGGGGGATCTTACTGCAGCAGGCCTTCCCAATTCAATTAATGAGATGATTGAAGCAACCATGAAGGGGCTTTCGGGTACCAATGCAAGAAAGAAATATCTGGACAACCTTTATCCGAAGCTTGTCACATACTTTGCCATGGATTCCATAATGGATGCCTATCCGGGATGTGTGTATAGCAAGGATGCCGACTATATGCGAAATTTCCACATATACAGCAATGTGCTGGTGGACTTGGGATTCAGTGTCAGAAAGACATTCATCCTCGAATACGAGCACACCCTCCGGTACCTCAATGTAGATGTTGACATTTCAAATCCTGAGGATGGCACAGACCTGGAAGAGGTGTGCGAAATCCTTGAATGGCGCATGTGGCAGGAACCCTTTGAATACAAGAACGAAATCGATTTGTGGGAAGGGGTGCCGTGATGAAAATAAAGAATATCAATATTGAAAGAACATCTGTGCAAAAGCTCCTCAAAATCGCCATGGATTATAAAGCATCAGATCTGCAGATTACTGTTGGTGTCCCCCCGGTCATTAAGGTAAAGGGCGAGCTTTTGTATATCGGAAGCCAGCGTCTGGGAATGAGGGATGCTGAGCGCCTGGTGCATGAGTTATTTCCCAACGAGATGGCATATCATGATTTCCTGTCCAGCGGCGATCAGGACTTTTCAGTTTCAATACCGGGACTGGGAAGATTCAGGGTCAACACCTTCAAGCAGAGAGGGTCTTCCGCAGCGTCGATCCGGATTGTTTTCACTGAGCTGCCCGATCCGGAGGAACTTTTGATTCCTCAGCCGGTATTGGATCTTCACAGGTATCATAAAGGACTAATCCTTGTTACAGGCCCTACCGGCAGCGGGAAATCCACGACCCTTTCCTGTATAATAGATCTTATAAACAGCAATCGCAAATGCCACATCCTGACCCTGGAAGAACCTATAGAGTACCTTCACAGGCATAAGAAGAGCATCGTGAATCAGCGGGAGATAGGGCAGGATACCAAAAGTTATGCCAGAGCCTTAAGATCCGCCTTAAGAGAGTCGCCCGATGTTATTCTGGTTGGCGAGATGCGTGATCTGGAGACCATATCCATAGCCATGACGGCGGCTGAAACCGGGCATTTGGTTTTGTCCACTCTCCACACATTGGGTGCGGCAAAGACCATTGACAGGATTATCGATGTATTTCCTCCAAACCAGCAGCATCAGATACGTATTCAGCTGTCAACCGTGCTCCAGGCTGTGGTTTCACAGCAGCTCCTGCCCTCACCGGAAAGGGGAAGGGTTGCGGCCTTTGAAGTTATGACAGTTAATAACGCCATACGGAACCTTATCAGGGAGTCAAAAACATACCAGATCGACTCCACCATACATATGAGCAGGATTGAAGGCATGATGAGCATGGACTACAGCATCGTCCAGCTTTATAAAAAGGGTCTGGTAACAAAAGAGAATGCCCTGCTCTACTGCCTCAACCAGGATGTGACTTATAAGTACATGAATGAAGAATGATGAGAGGGAATGAATAAATGTCTTACATATGCGAAAACGAATTACGGGATATCTACAATATGTTGGCTCCGGTTCTTACCCAGCATGGCTTTGCATGCGAAATTGCAATGATCAGGGATTATATGCTGAAGATTTGGATTGATGAGGATGGCCAAAGACTTGGTAAGCTCATCGTGCACTATAGCCCTAAGAAAAACAGCTTTTCCTACAGGAAGGATTCCGACCTGTCCCAGGAGCAGTATGACAGGGTGGTTAGCCTCTTAACCGGTCAGATAAGTATGGGCTGGGGCCTTTCCTGCCCCGGGGAAAAAGAGAACTGCCCGAAGCCTCAAAAGGAAAAATCGGTTGCGGAGATAGACTTCAATACCCTCTCCACCCAGTACCAGGCCTTTGTGGACGGATCCTTCATCGAAAGCCAGATTGGATATGGAGCTGTTATTCTGGATCGAGGTAATACAGTTGCCGAACTGTATGGAAGGGTTGATGATCCTGATGCCTTTGCCTCAAGGCAGGTGGGAGGCGAGATACGGGCTGTCATCGAAACCCTGGAATGGTGCAAAAAGCACTCAATAGGCGAGATCACCATATTCTATGACTTTCAGAATATTGAAAAATGGGCTGTGGGAAGCTATAAAACCAATACTCCCATGACCCAGGCTTATAAACAATACATCGATTCATGCGGGATAAGGATTGTCTGGTACAAGGTGGAAAGCCATACCGGGATCGCCTTAAATGACAGGGCGGACGAATTGGCCAAGATGGGCGCGCGCGGGCTTTCCTCTCAGTAATGTGATCAATCCTTTTTCTTCTTCCAGTCCATACGGGTAAGAAAATGGGCGTATAGATCGTCCTCCATCTCGACGCTCCAGGCCGCAAGCTGCTCGGCTGTTGGCACATGATCACTGAACTCTGCAAAAGGAAGATCCTCGATAAGTGCTACGGGAGTCTGCTCATCGGATTCACCCATCACAAGAACTGCCGATGCTGCCAGTGCATCAGCAACATTGATACGGGTTTGTCTGAGGGGTCTTCCAAAGAGATCGGTATGCCCGATTTTGAAAGTAACTGGGCTAAAACCGCAAGAGGCAATGCTCCTGCCTGTTACACCCAGTCTCATGGGGTTCGAGGTGCTGTCGGTAATGATGATGCCCACATGCTTAATGCCGAAATGTTTTCTGACGAATTCCCAGCATCTGTTGGCAGATTCCTGAGGGTCCTTTGGCCATAGAACGTAATAGCCGTTGGTGTTGGATTCATCTATGCCTGCTGTGGGTACCAGCATATTATTCTTGATTGTCAGGTATACGCTGTATTTACTATCTGACCTGGGAATGAACAGATCTGCTTCTTTTTCGATGAGATCATCCTTGTTATAGTCTGATACAGGCAATGCGTTTCCTTCGCAAAGTGAAACCACCTTGGATGTGATGGCAATAACTGACCTTTCCGGAACCCCTTTAAGGGATTCTACCAGAAGTTCGGTTATATCTATTGAGCCGGCTTCAACAATTCTTGTTTTTACTGCGGTAACCCTCATGGATATGAGCACTCCTTCGACTGATGCTTAGCGTTTCAGGTCTTTACAATCATATCACAGGAAGAGAAAATGACAAGCCCCAAACCACCTCATATAATACCTTTTGAAGGTCGATATAGTTTATAGCGGGGAATGGATTCTTTACCGGGAATTGTAGCCAAATCGTAACCGTTGTTTTATATACAGAACTCCTGAAGTCAGGTATAATGGTATTATTCGGGTTAGAAAATTTCATTGGCATACTGAAGAAAAAGGGGTGCATCATGAAGAGAAGATCCTTGATGTTCTTAATTGTTTTGATGGCTGTCTTTCTTGTTTTAGGAGGAAACAATGCTCTTGCTTCTTCCTGGCCCGAAACGGTGAGGATTGGCCTTTATTATGGCGGAAGCTCAGTAGCAAGTGTTTCCTTCAGCTCCAAATCAGGTCTTGAAGTGGGATCTTTCAGCAGCAACAGCTTTGATACTATACTGACAATGCAGGGTGGATCCTCGGTTATAATCAGAAAGGATGCTTTTTTCATCAAATCCCCCAGCGGCATCACCAGTGCCTATGATCCCTCCGAGGGAAAACCCTTTGAAGGCGAAACCCTGGGTCCATATCATATCCAGATAGGGGACAGTATCCGGGATTACGACGAGGCGAGGGACATGGCAGATGCTTTATTAAGCAATGGGATCATCGCCTATCCTGCTTTTGAAAATGGCTGGTATGTCTGGACCGGGTTCTATGCCGATTCTGAAACTGCAAGCCAGGAGTTGGTCGATCTGGCCGACAAGCTGGGCACGTCTAACCTCAAACTGGTATCACCCTCCAGTGCCAGACTCGTGGTTCAAAACAGCCATGCCGATCCGCTGCTGGTATTCTCCGATGGCCAGTCGAGACTTCGGGTGCTGCCTCTTAAAGCCAACAATCCCTATGTTCTTTCTGTGAACGGCAGACAGTACAGGGGCGAGTTTGAGATCAGAAGGTATCCGGACAGCGATCTTACGGTGATTAATATTCTAGATATTGAGGAATACCTATATGGAGTAGTTCCCCAGGAGCTTGAGGCAACTGCGCCCCTGGAGGCATTAAAGGCCCAGGCGGTTGCGGCAAGAACCTATGCTTACAGAAATATAGGCAAATACTCCAAGTGGGGTTTTGATATGGTGAATTCGGCCAGCGACCAGGTATACGCTGGTTATGACGGCGAAAAGGCCGCCACCAATACGGCTGTTGATCAGACCAAAGGAAAGAAGGCGCTCTACAATGGCAGCCTGGCCTCCCTGTTCTATTTCAGCTCAAGCGGTGGTATGACTGAAGATAATGTAAACGTGTGGGGAACACCAATACCCTATCTCAAGAGCGTTCCCGACCCTTTCGAGTCGGGCGATTCCTATAACTACAGCTGGAGCAGGACCTTTACAGCTGAAGAGCTCAAGCAGATTTTGTTCTTGAGCGATGTGGATATCGGTGATATATTATCTGTGTCAATCGAAGAGGTTTCCGAAGCCGGAAGGCCTATTAAATTGAAGTTTACGGGAACCAAAGGCCAGATTACATATTACAGGCAGGATGGAAGATCAGTGCTTCAATTGCCCAGTAATTTCTACACCATCAACTCCGGGAGCGGTTCCTCCACCGGCTCCTATACCAGTTATGTTATAACATCAAGCGGTGGTTTGAAGAGTGTTGATCTTCCGGGAAGCACGGTTGTAACAGCCTCAGGCACAAAGGTTCTCGGCGGTTCTGGCGCTTTCTCGGCGGTCGGCTCCGGCGGTGTATCGATCATATCGGGCGGTTCATCGACACAGGTTAAGGATGGAGTCTATGTATTCACCGGCAAGGGTTGGGGTCATGGGGTTGGTATGAGCCAGGAGGGAGCCAAGGGCTTTGCCCGCCAGGGCTATACCTACGACCAGATTCTGAAGCACTACTTTACAGGAATCACTATTGAATAAACAAGGAGACTGTCATGATTTGGGGCTTGCTGATCATAGCGATAATCGTCCTGGATCAGGTGACAAAACACCTGATCCCTGTGGGAATCGATATTGAGATCATAAAAGGATTTTTCTACATCACATATTGCGAAAACAGGGGAGCTGCCTTCAGCATCCTCCAGAATTTCCGATGGGGATTCATTGTCATTACCGTCATAGCTGTTGCCGCGATGATCTGGGTTATGATCTTACAAAAACACGTTCTGGCAAGGCTATCCCTGTCCCTGCTCATTGGAGGGGCCCTTGGGAATATGATTGACCGGTTGTTTATGGGATATGTGGTGGACTTTTTTAATTTCTATCCCTTCGGCTATGACTTTGCCATATTCAATGTTGCCGATATCAGCATCACCATTGGTGTTGCGCTTTTAATCATCTATATCCTCTTCATTTATAAAGAACCGCCAAAAGGGAAAACTTCTGTTGCTGAAGAAGCAGAAGCGGGTTTTCCGGGATCGGAGGACTGAGGACAGAGGTTTTGGAGATGGAAAGCCGCAAGTTGCAATTTCATACGGGGGAGGAAGATGCCGGTCTCAGGCTTGATGTCTGGCTGACAGCAAGGCTTGAGGACGTTACAAGAAGCTATGCCCAGAAGCTCATAAATGAAGGCCATGTGCTTGTTGACGACTCAGTTGTAAAAAGTGGTTTTAAGCTTAAAAAAGGCATGACTGTACATGTACAGATTCCCGAGCCCGTTTCCGGTGAAGTTAAAGCTCAGGATATACCTATTGACGTGATCTACGAGGATTCTGACATCATAGTGATCAACAAACAGAAGGACATGGTAGTTCACCCTGCTGCCGGCAACTGGGACGGAACTCTTGTAAACGCCCTTCTGAATCATTGCGGAGATTCACTGTCCGATATCAATGGAGTAATCAGGCCGGGGATTGTGCATCGGATCGACAAGGACACCTCAGGACTTTTGGTGGTGGCAAAGAACAATACCTCCCACCTCAGACTTTCTGAGATGCTGAAAAGGCATGAGATTGTCCGCACCTATGAGGCCATAGTGGACGGAGTTTTAAAAGAGGATTCCGGGAAAATAGACGCCCCCATTGGCCGGCATCCCGTTAACCGGCTGAAGATGGCTGTAACCTTTAAAAATGCTAAGGAAGCCATTACCCATTACTCAGTTCTGAAGCGCTATCCATCCCACACCTGGGTAAGGCTCAGGCTTGAGACAGGAAGAACTCATCAGATCCGTGTCCACATGGCATATATCGGGCATCCTGTAACAGGGGATCCCCTCTATGGAAGAAAATGCGGTCTCATGGATACGGGCGGGCAGGTGCTCCATGCCCGATATCTTGAATTCATGCATCCCATAACCGGGCAGCCCATGCGCTTTGAAGCGCAGCTTCCCGAGTACTTCAAAGAATTGACAGCCTTGCTGGAAGGATGGAAATCCAGGGGCTGAAAAGGGTATCATGCCCTGTTACTGAGTGAGATAAGTTGAAATTTATTATTGGACAGGTCCATTTCCATAAGGTATAATTTCTTTGACTACTGTGAGGTGATACGCAAATGCAAAGCGAACATATAGCTTTTAATGTTGAGGAAATGTCCTGTGAACACTGTGTAAAGACAATTAAGGAAAGGGTCTCCAGGCTCAACGGTGTTTATGAAGTATTGGTGGATCTTGAAGGAAAACGGGTAGTTGTGGAATATGATTCCGAGAGATTGGATGCAGAGACTATCAAGGGCACCATCGAGGATGCGGGATATACGGTTAAATAGCAAAAGAAAAAATGCCTGTCGCTGCATGGACGGGCATTTATGTTGAGTGCGGGGATGACGGCTTCACGGGTCTCATTCCTGCCTGACTGTCATGGATGATATTTATCGGTTTTTATGGTAAATTATTAATAAGCATGCAGTGGTAATCTAATTCTGGCCTGGAGGGTTCATGATGTATCTTCTTGGAAACCTGATCTGGATGATTTTTGGCGGGATTGTGTCCTTCGTATTATGGGCAGCGGCAGGCCTTGTTTGCTGCCTGACCATTGTGGGAATACCCTTTGGTATCCAATGCCTGAAAATAGCCTTTTTCATCCTGTGGCCCTTCGGCAAGGATGTTGAAATCGGCAGGTTCGGAATAGGCGGATTTGTTGGGAACCTGATCTGGATCATGGTTCTCGGCTGGGGTCTGAGCGTTACCCATTTGGTGATCGGTCTTGTTTTCTGCCTTACAATAATCGGGATTCCGTTCGGCAAGCAGCATTTCAAATTTGCCAAGCTTGCTTTGGTGCCTTTTGGGACCAGAATATATACAAAAAACTGGATCTAAGGGGGTTTACCAATTGATTGGTATCATGGGTGGAACCTTCAATCCCATCCATTACGGACACCTGTTGATGTGTGAGCATATCAGGGAGGAATTCAACCTGGAAAAAATTCTATTTGTACCTGCAAAAACCCCACCTCACAAGGGTTCTGCAGAGATCACAGAAACAGAGCACAGGATGGAAATGGTGGGGATGGCAATACAGGACAATCCCTGTTTTGAGCTCTGTGATGCGGAAATGAGGATGGAGGGGCCTTCCTATACCGTTGAAACCCTCAAGGTTTTAGCAGAGGAGTACGGTGAGGAAAACAGGTTATGCCTTATCATTGGAGCCGATTCACTGGTTCAGTTCACTGGATGGAAGCGGTATGAGGAAATACTCGATATGGCTGACATCATCGTGGCAAGAAGACCGGATACCAAGAACCGGTTGCTGGATCTGACTGTTGCCAGAATGAAGGCGGATCACAATGCGAGAATTTTCGTTTCCGGAGCCACTGCCCTGGACTTTTCATCCACCAGGATCAGGAACCGCATCAAGGAGGGTTTGTCCATCAGGTACATGGTTCCGGAGTGTGTGGAAAGCTACATCTATGAACACGATCTTTATGCGAGGAAATGATGGTGGATGAAATGCAACTGGAACAAATCCTTGAAAAACTATCATCCGCACTGACAGAAAAAAGGTATATCCACTCCCTCAGTGTGGCTGAAATAGCCGTAAAAATGGCAAAGCATTATGGAGTGGACGACAAAAAAATATATGTTGCAGGCCTGCTGCACGATTGCGGTAAGTTCTGCAAAGGGGACATTGCACGCGAGTTTGCACAAAAAATTGGCTACGAGCCTGATGAGATAGAACTACTGCAGCCAGGTTTGCTCCATGGTATTATAGGGGAGCATATAGCGCGGCAGGACTATGGTATTAAAGATCCGGAAATACTTAAGTCCATCAAATGGCATACCACCGGAAGGCCGGGTATGTCTGTATTTGAGAAAATTATCTATATCGCCGACTATATAGAACCTAACCGCAACTTTGCGGATATAGAGGCCATGAGAGAAGAGGCCTTCCGGAACCTTGACCGGTGTATTGTATTATGTGCCGACAGCACCATACGCTATGTTACCGACAAGGGATACCTGTTGCATCCAAGGACTGTTGAAACAAGAAACCATAGCCTGTTGGCCTTAAAGGCTTCGAACATGGCTTGAAAAAGGTGTGGTGATGACTTTGAACTGGCATCTGTTTCAATTTGATCCACAGTATATATTGGTAATAGCCGCCCGGCTTTTGGTGGCATGTGTCCTGGGCGGGATAGTGGGGTTCGAGCGCGAACACACCCGCCATAAACCCGCAGGCTTTAGGACACATATCCTTGTTTGTATGGGAGCCAGCCTGGCTACCATGATTTCCGAGTTTGCTTTTATTGCTTTCAGTGATGTAGTAAACGTTGACCCTACCCGAATAGGAGCTCAGGTGGTAAGCGGTATCGGTTTTTTGGGAGCCGGAGCCATCATCCGGCATGGGATTTCTGTCCGTGGCATCACAACCGCCGCCAGCATCTGGACTGTGGCATGTGTCGGGATTGCCTGTGGCATGGGGTTTTACACCGCCGCCCTTCTGGCTACCTTTTTGATATGGGCGGTATTGACATATTTGAAAATCTTCAAGAAAAAAATGACTGTAAGGAAATATACCCTTGCTCTGATCATTGAGGCTAAGGAAGCTGATATCCGTGAAGTTTCCTGGGATAAGGAGCTTAAGGATCTGGGGCTGAATCTTGAAAGCATGGATATCTCAAGAAGCAACGGGAAACTCCTCCACAAAATAATCTGCAAGACCGCTAAAGAAGGGAATGTGGATGTGGAGGGAATTGTGAAAGGGTTAATGAATATCAACGGGGTTATCCGTGTATCATTATAAATACCGGCTGGCCAAAAGCTGGCAAAAACCGGCCGGCCTGCAGGGGTTCTCAACGGGAACAGGCCGCAGACCGCATTTGAAATTGAGCTGAAGGAGTTGTTTTGTTTGGAGCAGCAAAAAAAGAAAAGCATTGGCAGAGAGATACTCGAGTGGGTCATACTCATTGTTGCGGCGTTCCTGATCGCTTCCATTATCCAAAGCCAGCTGTTTGCCCTTACCGAGGTTAACATGACCTCCATGATGGATACCCTTGTGCAGGGGGATAAACTTATTATGAGCAAGCTGGCCTATGCTTCAAATGAACCTCAAAGGGGAGATATCATCATATTTTTAAGGGATGAGTCCGTGAACGGGGTTATAGGAAGGATGGGCATATACATATCCGATGTGGCCTTAAAGCTCAAAGGTGATTTCAGGAGGAACCGGCTGATTAAGCGGGTTATCGGTATTCCCGGCGACAAGGTGGAAATACGGAATAATGTACTGTATATAAACGATGAGCCCGTGACCGAGGATTATGCCCGCGTTGATCCGGGATTGGGGATAGTGCCAAATGGCAGCATGGATCCGCTGGTAGTCCAAAAGGGCCAGTTGTTCGTCCTGGGTGACAACAGGGGACAAAGCATGGACAGCAGGAACTTCGGGGTTATTGATATGGAATGGGTTGAGGGAAAGGCCATATTCAGGATTCTGCCCTTTAAGAAATTTGGAAGAATCGAATAGGACTCTCACTAAAAATTACCGGGGATTCTCCCCGGTTTTTTTACATGTTCTTCCGCCGCAAAAATTATTTTTAGTAGTTGACAAGAAGGCGAAACAGTGTAATAATGATTCTTGCTGTTTAGTAAAAGTAAACAACTTGTCATGTAAGGGTTTGACATTGTTTAGTTTTATTAAACTCCACAAAATCAAGGATTACAGCTGAGGGACAAATGCTGGACACAAGTTTATTGAATGCTTTTGCCGGAGGAAGATGCCATGTCAATAGGGGAAAAAATAAAAAGACTCAGACTGGCTAATGATATGACTCAGGAGGAACTGGCAGACAGATGCGAGCTTACAAAGGGTTACATATCCCAATTGGAGCGTGATCTGACCTCGCCATCCATCTCAACCCTTCAGGATATTCTTGAATGCCTTGGTTCAAGCCTTCAGGATTTCTTCAGTGAGGAAGAGGATGAGCCGGTTGTATTCAAGGGCAACGACTTTTTCGTGAAGGAAATGCCCGAGGAGGGGTATTCCATCCACTGGGTCGTACCCAATTCCAACAGGCGGGCGATGGAACCCATAATTGTTGAGATTGAGCCCGGATGCTCGGTTTGGGAAGATACTCCCCATCAGGGCGAAGAGTTTGGCATGGTACTCAGTGGTAGCATTCAGCTTCTTCTCGGGAAAGAGCGGATGCGCATGAAAAAGGGCGACTGCTTTTATTTTAAGCCAGACAGAAATCATTGCATTAAAAACACCGGCAGATCTGTAGCCAAGGTATTGTGGATATCATCGCCGCCAAGCTTCTAGTCCGGATTTAACAGTGGATCGGGGGATTGTGATGGAAAAGTATATTATAGAACTGAGGAATCTGAGCAAGTCATATAACGGCATTAAGGTCGTTAACTCAATTGATCTGAAGATAAGGGAAAACGAATTCGTTACGCTTCTTGGCCCCAGTGGATGCGGCAAGACAACGACGCTGCGCATGATCGGAGGCTTTGAAGATCCGGACGAAGGCGAGATCCTTTTTCAAGGCAAGCTCTTAAACCCGGTGCCTCCCTACAAGAGAAACATCAACACGGTTTTCCAGAGGTATGCGCTTTTTCCCCATATGAATGTGTTTGAAAACGTGGCCTTTGGGCTCAGGATAAAGAAACTGCCCAAGGACGAGATAGTGGAAAGAGTGGAGAGAATACTCAAGATGATGGATCTTGAGAACTTCGGTAAACGTCATGTGGATTCTTTGAGCGGCGGCCAGCAGCAACGTGTGGCCATTGCCCGCGCCCTGGTAAACGAGCCGAAGGTGCTTCTTCTGGATGAGCCTTTGGGAGCTCTGGATCTGAAGCTGCGCAAGGAAATGCAGATTGAGCTTTTGGATATGCAGCGGAGTGTCGGGATTACCTTCATCTATGTCACCCATGACCAGGAGGAAGCCCTGACCATGTCGGATACCGTTGTTGTAATGAACCAGGGGCACATACAGCAGGTAGGAACCCCCGAGGACATTTACAATGAGCCCAACAACCGCTTTGTTGCTGATTTTATTGGAGAAAGCAATATAATCGAAGCCATTATGCTGGAGGATAAAAAGGTCAGGTTTGATGACCACACCTTCGATTGTGTGGATGTCGGTTTTGGACAGAATGAGCCGGTAGATGTGGTCATAAGGCCAGAGGATCTCCAGATAGTAACCGATCCCGGGAAGGGGATGATTCAGGGTACCGTGATTTCGGTGGTCTTCAAGGGAGTACATTATGAGATGCTCATCGAGAATGAACACAGAGAATACATGGTACACAGCACCCTGATGTTCCCTGAAGGCAGCAGGGTTGGAATGAATGTTCAGCCTGTGGATATTCATGTCATGAAAAGGGAGGGCCATGAGTCATGAAAAGAATGAAGATTCTTGCCTATCCTTATTCGGTGTGGATGGCCATCTTCATTGTCGTTCCCATTCTCCTTGTGCTTCTGTACAGCTTAACCGAGGGGGATATAAGGAACCTTGCAGAGCTCAGGTTTTCCACGCAGAGCTATGAACGTGTATTGGAGCCGATCTATCTAAAGGTGATCGTAAACTCCTTTATACTGGCGACTCTTTCCACCCTTTTTTGCCTGTTGCTGGGCTATCCTGTGGCAATGATTGTTGCCAGATCCAATCCAAAGGTGAGGGGCATGCTTCTGATGTTTTTGATCGTGCCCATGTGGATGAACTTCCTCTTAAGAACCTATGCCTGGATGTCCATCCTGTCGCCTAACGGTTTTCTGAATCGGCTCATGGATCTTTTGGGGTTGCCCAGACTGGAAATTATGCCCGGGAAAACCGCTGTTCTTCTGGGAATGATCTATAACTTTCTTCCCTTTATGATCCTTCCCATATACACGGTTTTAAGCAAGATAGACAAACAATTTCTTGAGGCTGCCAACGACCTTGGAGCTAACAATATGAGAACCTTTTTCAAGATTATTCTGCCTCTGTCCATACCCGGGGTGGTGTCGGGCATTACCATGGTGTTTCTGCCGGCTGTCAGCACCTTCGTAATCTCCGGGCTTTTAGGAGGAGGCAAGACACCCCTCATAGGGGATTTGATAGAGCACCAGTTTATGTGGGAGGGCAACTGGCATTTCGGGTCATCCCTTTCCATTATCCTGATGGTGATGATCCTGATATCCATGGCCATCATGTCCCGCATAGACAGGAATGGTCAGCAGGAGAAAAATGGCCAGTCAAAGGTTTGAATCTGGCAGTAAAGGAGCGATACTATGAAGAAAACGGCTGTCAGAATCTATATGGGTTTGATCTTTCTGTTTCTTTATGCACCTATAATCGTGCTGATCGTTTTTTCGTTCAACAAAACCAAGTCCCGGGGACAGTGGGCTGGCTTTACGCTGGATTGGTATGCTGAACTGTTCAAGGATCGCCTGATAACCGAGGCTCTTTACTACACCGTTATCATTGCTATATTGGCAACATTGATATCCACAATTGTAGGAACCATCTCGGCCATAGGCATCCATTATATGAAGGGTTTCAGCAAGAACCTGCTGCTTAATGTCAATAATATTCCCGTGCTCAACCCCGACATTGTTACCGGTGTAGCACTGATGACCCTGTTTTTATCAGCCGGGCTGAGGCTGGGCTTTGTGACCATGCTCATCGCCCATGTGCTGTTCTGTATTCCCTATGTGATCCTGGCGGTGCTTCCAAAGCTGAGGCAGCTTAACAAGCATACCGCCGAGGCAGCCATGGATCTTGGAGCTACCCCGTCCTATGCACTGAGGAAGGTAATTCTGCCCGAGATAAGACCGGGTATTATAAGCGGAGCTTTGATGGCCTTTACAATGTCCATAGACGATTTTGTGATAAGTTTTTTCACAACGGGAAACGAGGTCAGCAATCTGTCAATCCTTATCTATTCCATGGCAAAGAGGGGTGTAAAACCCACCATTAACGCCCTGAGTACCCTTATGTTCGTCACAGTAGTTATTCTGCTGTTGATAATCAATAAAAGAAGTGAAAAAGGAGAGGAGTTACTGCTATGAAAAGGATCCTGGTATCTGTCTTTACAGTGGTGGTATTGCTTACCATGGCGCTTACCATGTCAGGCTGCGGCAACAAGGTTGTTCTCAATGTGTTCAACTGGGGAGAATACATGGATAAGAGCTTATTGGACCAGTTTGAGGAGCAAACGGGGATTACCATCAACTACAAGACCTATGATACCAATGAAACCATGTTAGCCAAGCTGGAAGCGGGCGGGAGCAGTTACGACGTGGTCTTTCCGTCGGACTATGCTGTTTCGGAAATGATCAGAAAAGATATGCTGTTGCCTCTCGATTTTGAAAATATACCCAATTTCAAATACGTGGACGACAGATTCAAGAACCTGGAGTATGATCCTGAAAACAAGTACTCGGTTCCCTATTTTTGGGGCACCATAGGCATTCTTTATAACGAGGATATGGTGGATGACCCTGTGGACAACTGGGATATTCTCTGGAATCCCAAGTATGCCGGACGGATACTGATGAAGAAGGATGTCCGGGATGCTATGGGGGCTTCCCTGAAAAGGCTTGGTTATTCCATGAATTCCACCAACGACGAAGAACTCCGGCAGGCTCAGGAGGCTCTCATAGAGCAGAGAAAGCTTGTAGCCGGGTATTACGGGGATGAGATTAAGGATCTGATCGCCAATGGCGATGCGGCCATGGGGCTTACCTATTCCGGCGATTTCATGGAGCTTTATTGGGATGAAGATGCTGACTTCAGCCACATCAGTTTTGGTGTTCCCAGAGAGGGTACCAATCTGTGGTTTGATACCGTTGTCATCCCCAAGGGATGCAAGTATAAGAAGGAAGCCGAGATGTTCATAAACTTCCTGCTTGACCCGGATGTGGCATACCAGAATGCCATGACCATTGGTTATCCATCGCCCAATACCGTAGCCCTTGACAGGATGCGCCAGGAAGAACCGGAAGCCTTTGAACTGGAAGCCTTCTGGCCTGATGATGAAATCATAGAGAGAAGCGATGTCTATGTGGACCTCGGAGAATACAAGAGTATCTACAACCAGCTCTGGACCGAGGTGCTTGTAGACTAGACTGCTTAATCATATTTGGTCAAGTAGTGTCCCGTTGTTAAGAACTACAGCAGAAGTGTCCCGAGTGTTAAGTGACCTGTTGTTAGACGATACCTGAATTCGAGGGATTATTAGTGTGAACATGAACACGCCCATATATAACATGTTACTGAAATATTCCGGCAAAAGACCCCTTCCCTTTCATATGCCCGGCCATGTGATGGGGAGGGGACTTGCCGGTCTTTTAAAAGATGCAGGTTCTTTGGATATCACCGAAATCCCGGGATCGGATTCCCTTCACGATCCCGATGGCGTGATAAAAGAAGCTCAGAACCTTGCTGCTAGTGCCTTTGGAGCAGCAAATACATACTTTTCGGTAAATGGTTCCTCTTTAGGGATACACGCCATGATCCATGCGGCGATAAGACCGGGTGGGAAAATCCTCATAAACCGTGATGCCCACACATCGGTGATCAACGCCATCTCGATTCTTAAGGCCGAACCGGTATACATACTTCCTGATTATGATAAAAAGGCGCATCTAAATCTTGGCTGCCGGCAAGATGACCTGATAAACGCCCTTTCACAGGATCGGGACATTGATGCGGTTCTCATGACAAGGCCCAACTATTACGGAGTTGCATCCCATATTGGCTCCATGATTGAGGCGGCCCGATCCCGCGGGATTCCATTTTTGGTGGACGAAGCCCATGGAGCTCATTTCTCATTCTCCGGTCTCTTTCCCCAACCTGTGCTGGAGCTGGGTGCCGATGCATGTGTACAAAGCCTTCATAAGACCCTGCCAGCCATGACCCAAACAGCCCTGGTTCATGAAGGTTCATCCTCGCTGTTGGGTAAAGGGAGGCTTTTTAAGTATATGTCCATGCTCCAGACCACAAGTCCCTCCTATGTTCTGATGGCATCCATTGATATCGCCCGCGAGATCATGGAGCAGAGGGGAGAAGAGTTGTACGATGGATTATATAAAAGGATTGATATCTTCTACCGGGAACTTTCAAAGATTGATGGTGTCAGGCGCATAAAGCCTGATAACCCAGGTGTTGACACCGACTTTTCGAGGATTGTACTGAGCTTTGAAAGAAGCGGTCTTACCGGGTTTGCGGCAGAAAGAATACTTCGTGAGTCTTCGGGAATCGTGGCAGAAATGGCGGACTATTATCATTTGGTTTTTATTGCCACGCCCTTTCATACCGATAAGGACTTTGAAGCCCTGCTTAAAGGTATACGGGAGGTGGCAAGGCATGGGAAGGGCCCTTTCACTGATAAATTCTCTTTTGTAGGGATACCGGACAGCCTGCCAGAGAGGGCAATGAATCCAGGTAAAGCCATTGAAATGCCTGCTGAATACATCGATTTGAATGCTGCCTCAGGCAGGATCAGCGCAGCCACCATCACACCGTATCCTCCCGGAATCCCTCTGGTTTACCCGGGAGAGGTGATCTCCGGGGAGCTTGTCCGCATGCTTTCGGAAATCCAAGGTTCAGGCGGACGGGTTCATGGTATAATGGATGGTAGAGTACAAGTGATAATTAAGGCATAATGGAGTTATAACCGATGAATAAAGGCATTTTTATTACCTTTGAGGGAAATGACGGTTCCGGGAAGACCACCCAGATCGTGCTTCTTACAGAGTACCTGAAGCAAAAAGGGATTGATGTCATTACCCTGCGGGAGCCAGGCGGAACCGACATAGGGGAGAAGATACGTGGTATCCTTTTGGATAACCGGAACAAGGGAATGAGCCCTGTTGCAGAGATGCTGCTCTATGCCGCTTCCCGGGCTCAGTTGGTGTCAACTGTCATAAAGCCGGAACTGGCCAGAAACAAGGCTGTGATCTGTGACAGGTTCATTGATTCATCGCTGGCCTATCAGGGCACAGGAAGAGGCCTTGGAACCGAAAATGTCTGGGCGGTGAACAAACTGGCTGTAGACGATTGTCTTCCCGATATAACCTTTTTTATGGATGTGGACGCTGACACGGCGATGGCAAGACGTGATGCCAAGGGCGAGGAGGCAGATCGGATTGAAAGCGAAAAAATGGATTTCCACAGGCGTGTCTACTCAGGTTATCTGGAACTATCAAGGCAGGACCCCCTCCGCATCAAGCGGATCAATGTTAACCGGAGCCCTCAGGAAGTCTTTGCCGAGATCCGGGGATATGTGGACGAATTTTTGGAGAAAGCCAAAGGGTAAAGGGATATGGGTCTGAAGATTGACAGGGGCAGTTCGGGCAGGAGGCCTCAGCGCCTGCCCTCCCGGGTGAGCAAGCAAACCGATAAGGTTCAGGAAAAGAGCACCACCCAGTTCAGTTCCCACATGGACAGGCAGTTTGGCAATGCCCAGGAAGAAATCCTGAGGCAGATGGCCAAGGATATTGAGAATCAGGGGGAACGGCTGGCGGAGCATGTGGACATCAGCGAACTTAAGGTTTACAAACGGCTGGTTTCGGAGTTTTTAAACCAGGCCATCAGAAGCTCCTCAAGGTTTATGAAGGAGAGCTTTCTGGACAGGCGGGGAAGGCACAGGGTATATGCCATCATAAAATCCATCAATGAAAACCTTGACAAGCTTACCCAGGAGGTATTAAAGTCCGAACGCAACCGCATAGAAATTCTGGGCCGGATTGAAGACATCCGAGGCCTAATTCTTGATTTGATCCTTTGAGCGAGGGATATCAGTTTGAGCATTCATGATTTTATTGGACAAAAACAAGTTTTTAACCGATTCATGGGGCAGTTCAGATCCGGTATGGCAAGCCATGCTTATGTTTTATCTGGGTCTTCCGGCATCGGAAAGAAAACATTGGCTCGTGAAATGGCCAAAACGCTTCTTTGCACCGAGGAGCCTTCCAGGGCTCCCTGCGGAAGATGCCGGGGTTGCAAGAGCTTTGATGCCGGTTCAAATCCAAACTTTTTCGAAATCGCACCAAAAACACGCAATATATTGATTGAACAGATACGGGTGATTCTTGAAGATATCACGGTCCGTCCGGCTCATGGAAGGAAGGTCTACCTCATCCAGGAAGCCGATCGGATGACGCCCCAGGCTCAGAACTGTCTTCTAAAAACCCTTGAAGAACCACCTCCCTATGCAGTAATCCTTATGACTGCAAGCAATTTTGAATCCCTTCTTATCACCATACGTTCCAGGGTAGTCCATTTAAAGCTTGGACGCTATTCGGATGAAGAGATGAGGATGATCCTGAGAATGCACGGGAAGGATTCATCTGATACTGATCCTGCCATAGCCTATAGTGAAGGAATCCCGGCCAGGGCACTTGCCATAACAGGGAATAAGAGCTTTGTGGAAACCAGGGAACTTGTCTTTTCTTATCTCTTTGGAAGCGGCGACGGAAATTCTGCCGATTGTGAGCTCAACCAGCATTTGTCAGGAAATAAGGATGCCCTTTCCGATTGCCTGAATATCCTGGAATCGGCCTATCGCGATGCAATGCTGATACTCTGCGGAAAAACCGATAGCTTGATTAATTGGGATAAAAGAGATAAACTTATGGAGTATGCAAAAAAGAGCAGCATACAGGCTTTGATAGCTAAAATAGAGGAACTGAATGGGGTTCGCAGCCAGCTTAAGCGCTATATCAACCACCAGCTTGCGGTGGATCTGGTAACGCTGGTACCCCATGAGGTATGACATTATAAGAGGTGCATTTATGATAAATGTTGTAGGAGTCCGTTTCAGGACTGCCGGAAAGATATATTATTTTGATCCAGGCGATCTTGATATAAAAGATGGCGATATGGTCATTGTTGAAACAGCCAGGGGCGTTGAATGCGGAAAAGTGGTCGTCGCCAGTCATGAGGTTTCGGAAGAAGAGGTAGTGCTCCCCCTAAAAAGCGTGATTCGCAAGGCGGATGAGGAAGACCTAAGGCATGTTGAGGAGAACAAGCAAAAAGAGGTTGAGGCCTTCAGCATCTGCCTTGAAAAGATAAAAAAGCACGGCCTTGAGATGAAACTTATAGATGTGGAATACACCTTCGATAATAACAAGATTCTTTTCTATTTCACGGCGGACGGCCGTGTGGACTTCAGGGAGCTGGTTAAAGACCTGGCTTCAGTATTCAGGACAAGAATTGAATTAAGACAGATAGGCGTCAGGGATGAGGCGAAAATGATGGGCGCACTGGGCACATGCGGAAGACCCCTTTGCTGCAGCACCCATTTGTCTGAATTTCATCCCGTATCCATCAAGATGGCCAAAGAACAGGCTCTCTCCCTCAATCCGTCCAAGATATCCGGAACCTGCGGCCGGCTGATGTGCTGCTTAAAGTATGAGCAGGATAATTACGAATACCTTCTGAAGAGGATGCCCAAGGTTGATGCTGTGGTCCAAACTCCCAAAGGACCCGGAACAGTGGTTTTTGTATCCCTACTCAAAGAAATGGTCAAGGTGAAGCTTGACAATGAGCAGGGTGCCGATATTGAGGAATACCATATCGACAATGTGAAGATTGTGCGGGATGCCGAAAAGAAGAATGACAATGAAGAAAACCTTCTTGAGGAATTGAAGGAACTCGAAGACTGATAAAGAGTCGGCAAGAAACTGAAAAATTGGCTGATTGACATAAGAATATTATTGGTATAGGATATTTCTGTGGTGAACAACCAACAATCACGTGGAGGTGTTATAGATGGCTTATTTTATCAACGAAGAATGCATTAGCTGTGGTGCGTGTGAACCTGAGTGTCCCGTTACCTGTATCTCCGAAGGAGACGGTACATATGTGATAGATGAGGATGCATGCATCGATTGCGGTTCATGTGCGGATGTTTGCCCGACAGGAGCTCCGCAGCCTAAATAAGGAAAGTTATGGGGAGCCAGGCAAAGTCCTGGCTCTTTAATCTAGGTATTTCTTTGACTACACAGGCGGGCTAAACCCGCTTTTTTGCTATAATGAACCGGGTCTGGATATACCCCCGGCCAGATCTTGCAGGAGTGAGCTTTTTGGGATTCTTGGTTTACGATGATGAGACGCTGGAAGACTTACAGCTGAACAACCTTTATATCATTCAAAAGAAGGAGTCCTTCAGGTTTGGCATGGACGCTGTGCTCCTTGCCGGTTTTGCAAAGGCAAGACCCGGGGACACCATTGTGGATCTTGGGACGGGAACCGGTATTGTGGCCATTTTAATGTCTGCCAAAACCATGGCTGATAAGATCATAGGTCTTGAGATCCAGCCGGATATCGCCGATATGGCAAGGCGGTCTGTTGAAGGAAATGGACTGTCTTCCAGGGTCAGTATCGAGGTTATGGATATCAAAGATGCAGCACGCCATCTTCCCGCTGGTGGAATCGATGTGGTAGTTACCAATCCACCCTATACAAAGTGGGGAGGAGGCCTTGTCAATCCTGATGAATCCAGAGCCATATCCAGGCACGAGATTCTATGCACATTGGAGGATGTGGTCAAGACTGCCTCATCCCTTTTAAGGTACCATGGTGAGTTCTATATGGTTCACAGACCCGACCGGCTCTGTGATATCATGGTGGAGATGAGAAACAACCAGTTGGAACCCAAGGAGCTCAGAATGGTATGCCCAAGAGCTGGGGACGCGCCTTCACTATTGCTCATCAAGGGAATCCGCAGGGGAAATTCCGGCATGAAGTTGCTTGCTCCCCTTTATATATACGATGCCGATGGAAATTATACCAGCGAGGTACGATCCATATACGGCTTGTCGGAGAAGTCTTCCACGCCGCGCGATACGAGGTGAGACCATGGCTATACATTTGAAGGCTCCCGTGGATCAGGAGCTGTTAAACACTCTGAAAGCAGGAGATGAGGTGCTAATAAGCGGCACCATCTATACCGGAAGGGACGCCGCCCATAAAAGGATGATGGAGATGATTGAAAGAGGAGAACCACTTCCTTTTAACATCAGGGGGCAGATCATCTATTATGTGGGACCGTGTCCTGCTCCTCCGGGAAAGATCATAGGCTCTGCCGGGCCCACTACCAGTGGCCGCATGGATGCCTATACCCCCAGGCTCATTGAAATGGGGCTTAAGGGAATGATAGGAAAAGGAGCGCGCAGTAAAGAGGTTATAGCTGCTATCAAACAATACGGTGCGGTGTACTTTGGCGCCACGGGCGGAGCGGCTGCCCTTATAGCTTCCTGTATCAAAAAAGCTGAGGTTATCGCCTTTGAGGATCTTGGCACCGAAGCCATCAGGAAACTGGAAGTTGAAAACATACCCTGTACGGTCATAATAGACACCAAGGGCAATGATGTGTACATAACTGGAAGAGCCAGGTATGAAAGAAAGGGGCGGGTTTAAGGCCATGTTTGAAAAGAGGATTAACATATTTGTGGGCCATTATGGCAGCGGAAAATCCGAGATAGCTGTCAATGCAGCCTTTAACATAAGGCAGGAAAGGGAAAATGTTGTACTGGCTGATATGGATATCGTAAACCCCTTCTTCAGAAGCCTTGACGCCAAAAAGATGCTGGAATCCATGGGGATTGGCGTTCTGGCTCCGCTCTTTGCCAATACCAACGTGGATGTTCCCGCTCTTATTCCTGAGATAGCAGCGGCTATAAAGAACCGGGAGAACAACGTTATTCTGGACGTGGGCGGTGATGATGACGGCGCAAGGGTTTTGGGGCGCTACCACAAGGATATTTTAGACGGCGAATATGACCTGTTCTTTGTCATAAACAGGGCAAGACCCCTGACAGGAGATCTTGAGGACACCCTGCAATATATGGAAGCCATTCAGGAAGCATCCCGGCTGAAGGTGACAAGGCTCATCAGTAATACCCACTATTTAGACCAAACATCCCCGGAGGATGTGGCATATGGTCTTGACCTGAGCCGCCAGGTGTCTGAAAAAACCGGTGTTCCCATCGCCGCTGTCTGTGTCATGGAGGGAATGGAGCATCTGGCCAAAGATTTGGGCGCCCCTCTATTTGTTTTGAGAAAGAACATAAAGCTGCCGTTTTGACGCTGATGGGAAAGGGGAAGGAGGCATAACTTACCTTCATCAAGGCGAGGTTTTGCTGACAGATGCAACCGTTTTAAGGAGGAAGCGAAAATGATATTGGAAACAGAAAGGCTGATCCTGCGTCCATGGAACGAATCAGACGCCGAAAGCTTATATGAATATGCGAAGGATCCCCGTGTTGGGCCCATCGCCGGATGGCCGCCGCACAAGAGTGTGGAAGAAAGCCTTGATGTGATAAAAAACGTGTTCAACGGTCCTGAGTGCTATGCAGTATGCCTCAAAACAGATAATGTTGCTATTGGCTGTATTGAACTTAAGCTGAAGGGCAGAACGGATATGACCGACAGGGATGACGAATGCGAGCTGGGCTATTGGATTGGTGTACCATTCTGGGGTAGAGGATATATACCTGAGGCGGTAAGGGAAATCCTTCGACATGGATTCGAGGATCTCGGGATGACCACCATCTGGTGTGGCTATTATGACGGTAATGAAAAATCGAAGCGGGTTCAGGAAAAGTGCGGTTTTATCTATCACCATACCTGCCATGATGTTCCGGTGCCCTTGTTGGGGGAAACACGGATAGGACATACAAACTTTCTCACAAAGGAACAATGGCAATCAGGGCTTATAAGGAATGATTAAAAACAAAAGCTGCGGTTCCCATGTCTGATAACGCGGACATGAGAGCCGCATCTATGCCTATAAGACTTTATACAATTAATGCCTAATATATAGTATACATACTGCGCCCTCAGAATTGTGTATAATGGACATGGTCCATGGAGTAGCATGGAGCGCAATACAAGATGAAGCAAGATACGGATACCAGATTAAGGGAGAAATACTATGGATATTGTAATGGACTTACTTCTTATGCTGGGCGGAGTCGCTGTATTCATGTTCGGTATGAAACAGATGAGCTCCGGTCTTGAGCGAAGCGCAGGATCGAGAATACGCAACCTTTTTAAGAGACTGGACAAAAACAGGGTAGTCAATTACGGAACCGGAATTGTGGCTACTGGCCTTGTACAGTCTTCTTCAGCCACTTCGATCATGACAGTCGGACTTGCCCATGCAAACATCGTAACGGTCAAGCAGGGTTCAGGTTTTATCCTGGGCGCAAAAGTGGGCACCACTCTTACAGCATTTCTGTTTGCCCTTTCAGGAATCAGCAAAGTTTTGACATCAGCTATGTTTTTGCCTCGCTCGCGTTCGTCGGTGTAATCATTATTTTCTCCACCACCAACGAAACCCTCAATAAGATAGCGCCGTTTTTAATCGGCTTTGGCATGCTGTTTGTAGGGATGGAAGTGATGGAAAGTGCAATCGGAGGTGCGGATTCGACCCTGAGTATCCAGCTCACCAAACTGTTCAAGTATGATATAATGCAAAACCCCATCCTGCTGGTGATACTGGGTATCCTGTTTACAGGCATAATACAGTCATCCACGGCGGCAACCGGTGTATTCATCGCCTTATTAGGCACGGGAGTAATCCAGAATACAGATCAGGCATTTTTCCTGGTGATGGGAGCAAATATCGGAACCTGCACCGACGGCATTATGGCTTCACTCACCACCAACGCCAACGGAAAACGCATTGCGCTGTTCCATGTTATTACCAGCGTAATCGGCGCAGTATCATTTTCGATCATCCTGGTTCTTTTCAGGGCACCCATAGTAGGTATATTTGAAAGCATGTTCCCCGGAAAACCCCAGTTCAGTCTGGCAACCTATAACCTGGCATATAACACTATTTACACCTTGATATTGCTTATGCTTATCGATCCGTTGGTTGCTCTTGTAACAAGGCTGGTGAAGGACAAGCAGGAGGAACTGGAAGAGGTGTCGTATATCGACGAGCGTTTCCTTCAGACCCCTGCGGTTGCCATTGAACAGGCATTGAAGGAATTGTACGATATGACCATTCTTGCTAAGGAGAACCTTGATCGTGCCTTTAATTCCCTGCTCATCGGGGATACCAGTGACAGGAACAGGATAGATGAGGTTGAGCACCGTATCGATACCCTTACAGGCAAGCTTACAAGCTTTTTCATCAAAATCTCATCAGTGACCAAACTTCCTGAAGATGAAAAACTGATTGGCGGGCTTCATCATGTAACCAACGATATAGAGCGTCTGGGCGACTATGCTGTTCTTTTGGCGAAAGAAACCAAGTACATGAAAAAGAATGAGGTTGCATTTGTAGACCAGACCAGGGAAGAGCTTAGCCGGATATATGCACTCATATCCGAAATGTTTGAACTTGGTTTTGACGCGTTTAAAAATCGCAGAACCAGGTATTTGAGATCAATTGCAAATATTCAAAAGGAAATCAAGAAACTGATAAAATCCACGCGTGACGAGAATGTAGTGCGCTTAAGCTCCGGGATGTACCCTGTTGAGGTATCGAAAAGCATTTATTCGGTCCTGTTCTCACTGCAAAGGATTGCGGACCACATCGTGAACATTGCTTTCTCAATCAAATCTACCACCGGGAGTAAATCAGAAGCATTCCAGGTCATCGAGAAGGAAATGCAGAGAAAGGAAAAGGCATTATCAGCAGGCCGGTTATTCTGATTAGCCGTCCCACTGCCGCTTCAAGTCCATTTTCAGGCTGTTTTAATATCATTAATTCAGCCTGAAGCAGGACATGGGCAGAATTTATTATGAAGCTCCTTAACCTTTGCCTAAATCGCATTAAGCTTATTTTCGTATTGATTCTGCAATATCTTGAAGGTTTCCTCATGACCTCCAACATCGGGATGATAAGCCCTGCACAGAGCTTTATATCTTCTCTTTATATCCTCTTCAGTTAAGCAGCCTGAAAAGAAATCAAAAGAATGATTATTGTCCCCGACTGCGGAAGAAGCATTTTGACTTATAATCCGGAGAGTCTCCTTATTTATCTCTTTGGAAAGCTGAATTGCTTTTTCTATCTGCGGTATGAACACTCTTTTGAAAACTTCAGCATCAATGCCCGATTCATAGGCTGACATCTGCTCCGTCAAGATATTTATAAGGTTTATATATTCATGGAATTTCTGTTCCATAACCGGATCCCGGCTTATGCTCATTGCTGCGTCAACCTGGCGATTGAGATCCCCGAGTCCATCGATCAGTTCAACTAGGGTATCCAGGTAGTGCTGGCAGCGCTGTGTGCTTTTGCCTTCTTCAAATGAATCTTCGGACTGTTTCAGAAATGCTTCCGCAGGTATTGCCCGATCTGATTTTCTCGCCAGCGATGCAGGAATAGTGCCGGAAAAATTCATACCCATCTCTTCACCCAGTTCCTTCCACTCCATGCCGAGCGAGATCAAGATGGCAATGATACCAAGGACAGTAACCGCAAAATACAACACCGCGAAGACAGCGTCTATTTGAGGAATGCTCTTCAGGTACTCAAACGGGCTCATCCCGTATACTCTATCCATCTCGTCATAGGTGAAGAGTATGGCGTAGACCACAAAACCTGCGCTGGCCGCTATGGACAGGGGTACGGCGCGGGTAAGAAGCTTTATGGTTATGAAATTCACAAATCGAAGCAGATGCCATCCCACGCATGCCAAAGCAGGGAGCTTTGTCGTGGATTTATCTTTCAAATTGTCATAGTCGCTTTCACACACATCATAGAGATATGACCAGCCCTTGTAGAGATACATAAATATGTACTCGAATACTGCCATTAAAGCCGCGATAATTGTCTTGGTTATTGCGGCCGCAAGGCTTCCCACCAGGTATATAAGCACAAATACGATGCTGAAGATTGTAAAGAGTGAAATGATCAGGAGAAAAAATATGTTTTGAAAGAATTTGCCCGGATCTTGGATTAATGCCTTCAGTATAACCAGTCCGATGACTGCTGCACCTACACCTACAAAAACGAGAAATTTTTCGAGTGCCTGGCGAACCAGCTTAGCTGCCAGCGCGACAACAAACAAAGGAAATGCTAAAAGAGATAAAATGTTAACTTTAATTACTTTCAAAACGGCTATCATTTTAAAACCCCTTATCATTCAAGTTTTTCGAATTTAAAAGAGAATACAGACTTATGGGGCAGTACCTTTTCTGCCAGTAACCTTACATAACCATCCAGTTAATTGCTTATTTTAACAAAAGAGCAAATGGATTTCCATATAGTAGAAAAAATAAGCTGCAGGATAATTTCGCTGTCTAGTGCACTCTCTTTCTGAAAAAGAATGATTAAAAGACAAGAGATGCGGTTCCCATGTCTGACAACGCAGATATAAGAACCGCATCTTATAAGACTTTATACAATTAAAGCTTAATACTATCAGAAGGTGATGCGAAGGGACCCGGGATAACATGGACGCCACGGTGATTTCCGAAGTAGTCCGAGTCAAAGCGTATCGGTGTTCCGTCCACATCCTCAAAATACTGTTCCGGTTCGAATGCTTTGCCGAGGATTTCGGTGTTAACCATCCGGGAGCTGAAATCCTTGAGGTGATCAAATATATTAGTGTTCAGATAATAATGACCGTCCTTTTCTACAAGTTCAACCTTAATCTCATGTTCGCTGTCAACCGACAGGCCGTTCACTTCTTTTTTCCATGGTTTAGCACCGTTTAGATACACATTTCCTTCACTCCAGATTGGCAGATGACCAAAATGAGCATCCTCCAAAGCCATCATATTAGGACGCTGTGTAAAATCAAACTGCGAAATCCATTCATCATAGGTCGGGTACTCATCGAAAACATGCGTTCCAACAAGCCTGTTTTCCGAAATTGCCTCTTGCGGATCCTGATCATTATAAGTGACATAGTCTTCAGATGGCCATTTCTGTACAAATACATTGTTGTAGAAACGGTTGTCCCCATGAAGGATGGTCATAAAGCCCATTACTTCGGTACGGTGCGGTATGTGGTAAGGCGTATAACGCCAGTGGGTACCGTCGCCAACACTGGTAAAGGCACCACAGATAAGGTTGTGGACCAAAGCAACACCTTGTGTCGCAAAGCGAAGGCTGACGTCTGAGAGAAGGATATTGTTATCGATTAGTGTAGGCCCATGACTGACCTCAACAAATAAATCCTGAGACATCATGCTTCCGGGAAGATTCTTGGCATATGGCGGCCGTTGGTTGTCATGAAGCAGGTTCTGAGTAATACGTGTACCCTGAGCTTCCCAGTCACAC
>JAAYTP010000131.1 GCA_012518025.1 Clostridiaceae bacterium | reverse complement strand
TCTCACATCTCACATCTCACATCTCGCATCCCGCTTCCCACATCTCGTTTCCCACTTCTCACATCCCATATCCCGCTTCTCGCTTCTCATATCTCACATCCCATTTCTCACTTCTGACTGCGGCTCTCTTTTTTTGCTGTTGTATTTACATGCATTTCAACTGTATAATAAACCTTGGATGTGATTGATGTTGAAAAAAGTGGGAGTTGTGGTTAACAAGGATAGAGATATCGGTTATAACCACACCAAAATCATTATTGATGCCCTATATTATAAGGGGTTTACGCCCATTGTATCTCCGGAGGTCAAACGGTATGCCGGCCATTGTGCAGTTGCCTCCAGCAACATCTATAAGGACTCTGACTTCATTATTTGTGTCGGCGGTGACGGTACATTTTTAAGCACTGCCAGAGCTGCCTATGAGTACCGGATTCCGATTCTGGGGATCAACAGAGGCTCTGTTGGTTTCCTTGCCGAGGTTGAGACCAGTGATATTCAGCTGGCTGTTGAGAAAATGGCTTGCGGGGAAATTACTGTCCAATCCCGGATGGTACTGGATGCTCGCGTTATCAGGGATGGTGAAACGGTCTTTAGGGATATTGCCATCAACGATGCGGTTGTTTCCCGGGTTGCCGTTTCCCGGATACTGAGACTCAAGGTGAATATGGATGACAAATACGTGGATTCTTTTCCCGGCGATGGAATCATCGTATCCACCCCTACAGGCTCCACCGCATACTCCCTGTCGGCAGGAGGCCCTATAGTACAGCCTGATATGCGGCTCATGATCACTACTCCCATATGCCCTCATATTCTGTATTCCAGGTCGTTCATAACATCCGAGGACAGGGTAATCCGCATCACCTTCGGTGATGATGGTGAGATGCAGGCTATGCTCACCATGGACGGGCAAAAGGGTACGGAACTGTTTCCCGGAGATCTTGTGGAGGTTAGGGCGGCTGCTCAGGATGTTCTCTTTGCATCAGTCACCAATGTCAACTTTTACGATGTGCTTCGGGCTAAGATACATGGATGCTAGCCAATACTATTTTTAGGAGGATATTAAAGTGAAGTATAACAGACATGCAAGAATCCTCGACATTATTGATAAATACGAAATTGAGACACAGGACGAGCTTGCGGAAAAACTCAGAGAACTGGGGATGGATGTGACCCAGGCCACCATTTCCCGTGATATCAAGGAGCTTCGTCTGGTTAAGGTTCTCTCCCCCAGTGGGAAATACCATTATTCATCCATGAACCGTGAATCGTCCAATACCGGTGAAAGGTTAATGGTTATTCTGAAGGAAGCCTTTGTTTCATGCGATTATGCCAACAACATTCTGGTTGTCAAAACGCTTCCTGGAATGGCTCAGGCAGTGGGCGAGATTGTTGATTCACTGGGATGGAATGACGTGGTGGGCACCATAGCCGGCGATAATACTCTGATGATTGTATGTCGCGCCGAAAAGATAGCTGAGGATCTGATGGAAAAATTCACACGCATGGTGAGGGGAGTGTCATAACCCATGCTGCTCCAGTTGGAGATAGAGAATATTGCCATTCTTGAGCGTCTGAATATAACCCTGGAGTCGGGCTTCAATGTTCTGACAGGGGAAACCGGCGCCGGCAAATCAATCTTAATTGATTCCATTAATGCGCTTCTGGGCTCTCGGGTATCAAGGGAACTCATCCGTTCAGGCACGGAAAAAGCCACCGTTCAGGGGCTTTTTTCTAAACCGTCAAACCTTGACCCCATCCTGCAGGAATATGGCTTTGATACCGGCGATGACGATACCCTGCTCATCTCCCGTACTATAACCGAATCAGGAAAAAACATATGCCGGGTCAACGGAAATCTTGCGACTGTGGCAATGCTCAGAGCAATTGGACAATACCTCATCGATGTTCATGGTCAGCACGACAATCAATCCCTCTTGAGGGTCGAGACCCATATTCATCTTCTGGATCTTTTCGCCGGTGACAGGCTCATTGCTGTCAAGTCCTCATACCAGCAGGAGCTTGAGGATCTAAAAGAACACCAGACAAGGCTCAGGTCTCTCACAGGCGAGGGCAAGGAGAGGGAGAGACTCATGGATACCCTCAGATTCCAGATTGAAGAGATCAGCCAGGCCGCTCTATATGAGGGCGAGGATGAGGAACTGGAGAAAAGAAGCAGAATTCTGGCTCATGCTGAGGACATCATAAACGCTTTCAACACAGCATACCAGGCCATCAGAGGGGAGGACGACCATGATGCCGGCGCCCTGGATAAGGTACAGTCGGCGCTTGATTCCATAAGAAGGGTTGAAAGTATAGACGCTTCCTATGCATCCATCTGTTCTTCCCTTGAAGATATTGACGAGAGGCTGAGCGATATTTCGAGGGAACTCCGCCGCATCAGGGATGGCACTGAATATGATCCCAGACTCCACAAAGATACTGAGGAGCGAATCAGCCTGATACAAGGACTTAAGAGGAAGTACGGTGAAACCATACCCGAGATACTGGCTTTCGGGGAAGATGCCGCCAAAAGGCTGGATGAGCTGGAGAATAATGAGGAATTGATTGAATCCATAAAGGCAAAGATAAAAACCATTGAGGCCAGACTGACTGAAAAATGCCGGCAAATGAACAGTTTACGGGCTGAGGCGGCAGAACGGCTTGCTGAAGGCATCATGAAAGAGCTTGCCGAACTGGAAATGCCAAAGACCGTTTTCAAGGTTGCAGTCAACAGCGTGCCGGAGCTGGGCTTTACGGCAGATGGAACAGATCAGGTGGAATTTCTGATCTCACCCAATCCCGGAGAACCCTTAAAACCCCTCTCAAAAATCGCTTCAGGGGGCGAGATGTCCAGGGTCATGCTCGCTGTTAAGGCCATGCTGGCAGATATGGACAGCATTCCCACCCTGATCTTTGACGAGATTGATACGGGGGTCAGCGGCAAGGCCGCATCCAGTGTGGGAGAAAAGCTCAAGACTCTTGCCCATAAGCATCAGGTGCTGTGCATTACACATCATGCTCAGATCGCAAGTCTTGCCCATCATCACATCCTCATTACCAAGAAGATCCAGGGAGAGCGAACCGTTACCATGGTTCATCAGCTTAAGGGACAGGACAGGGAGGATGAGATTACGAGGCTTCTATCAGGGGAGCATGCCACCGATGCGGCAAAAAAACTGGCACGGGAATTGCTCGGACAGGGAAAACAATAAGAACAAAGAGGGTTACCAAATGATCATAAAAAAAGCAGAACATGTTATCAGTGCGGCAGGGCCGTCCCAATACCCCAACACGGGGTTCCCGGAGATTGTGCTGGCCGGCCGGTCCAATGTGGGAAAGTCATCTCTTATAAATGCCCTTGTCAACCGCAAAGGTCTTGCCAGGGTGGCTAATACTCCTGGAAAGACCCGCATCATAAACTTCTATAATGTAAATGATGCCCTTATGATTGTGGATTTGCCGGGTTATGGCTATGCAAAGGTTTCGGCAGCCGAAAAGGAATCCTGGGGTAAGCTTGCTGAGACTTATCTTACCACCAGAAAACAGCTGAAAATGATTATTTTGTTGGTTGATATCAGGCATGAGCCCACCCGGGATGATCAGGTCATGTTCCGGTTTATCAGGGAATCCGGCAGAAAGTGTGTCGTGGTTGCCAACAAGGCTGACAAAATCAGAAGATCGGAACTGAAGAAGCATATAGATAAGATAAGGGCGACGCTGAATCTGGATGGAAGCATTGAGATTCTGCCTTTTTCAGCTCTCAAAAAGACAGGAGTCGAGGCCCTCTGGCAGAAGATCGAAGAGACCCTGCAATTGTGATTTGAGTCTTGCCCAATATTTATTATTCTGGATCGGAAGTAGGGGTTTATTATGAATGCGGAAATTATTGCGGTCGGTACCGAACTGCTCATGGGGCAGATAGCCAATACAAATGCCCAGTACCTGTCGTCACGTCTGGCGGATCTTGGTATAAATGTCTATTATCACAGCGTTGTGGGAGACAATCCCGGACGCCTGAAGGTCTGCCTGGAACAGGCTCTGGAAAGATCGGACATTGTGATTACCACTGGCGGGCTTGGGCCTACAAAGGATGACCTGACCAAGGAAACTATCGCAGAGGCTTTGGAATTGCCCCTGGTTATACATCAGGAGTCCCTGGATTACATCAGATGCTTTTTTGAGAAGCAGCACCGCCGTATGTATAATAACAATGTCAAACAGGCCTATCTTCCTTCAGGATGCAAAGTCATTCCCAACCATAACGGTACTGCCCCCGGCTGTATTGTCCAAAAGGGAGGAAAGACTGTGGTCATGCTGCCCGGTCCTCCCAAAGAGATGATCCCCATGTTTGAGGACACGGTTTTCCCCTATTTCGAGGGGAAAACCCATTATATTATTGGATCAAGAGTGGTTAAAGTCTTCGGTATCGGTGAATCTGAGATGGAAATGCGGATCATGGATTTGGTGGAGCAGCAGACTAATCCCACCATTGCCCCCTATGCGGGCGCAGGAGAGATCAGTCTGCGGGTAACAGCCAAATGCCATACCCGGGATGAAGTTGAGGCATTGATTGCTCCCGTGGTTGAAAGAATCCGGGAGAGATTGGGTTCCCATGTCTATTCCGATACTGGAGAGACATTGGAGGAGGTTGTTTTGAGGCTCTTGTCAGAAAGGAGATGGACCCTTTCCACAGCTGAATCCTGTACTGGCGGAATGCTGGCCTCCAGGCTTATTGATGTCCCCGGTGCATCCCGGGTATTTGACCGGGGGCTTGTGACTTACTCCAATGCGGCCAAGGTTCAGGAATTGGGAGTGAGTCAGAAGACATTGGATGCATGGGGTGCTGTCAGCAGAGAAACGGCCAAAGAGATGGTGGAAAAGTTGGTAGAGAGAACAAAAACCACTGCGGGTCTTGCCATTACCGGAATTGCGGGGCCGGACGGGGGAACACCAGAAAAGCCTGTAGGCCTTGTGTATGTGGCAGCAAGCCTCAATGGGAGAATTGAGTCACTGCAGCTTAACCTGCGTGGAAACCGGCAAAGGGTGCGCACCGTTTCATGTCTTCATGCCCTTGATCTGTTGAGAAAAATGCTTCTCGGTACCTGACAAAAATGATATAGTGGATAAAGACCTGCCAAACGCAGTTTTTATCTGCATAATAAAACACGGGAGACGTTTATGGATCGACTCGAGAGAAACAGGAGGCTGACAGGTGCTGCGGCCATCGTGATGTTCGCCACCTTCATGAGCCGGATAACCGGTTTTTTACGAACACTTCTCATCTATACCAGAATGCGGCCCGGCGGCTATTCTGATGAGTTTCTCATGGCTTTTACTCTCCCGGACACTATTTACGATCTTCTGGCAGGAGGAGCCATTGCGGCAGCCCTGATACCCGTTCTCTCCTCTTATATCACAAGGGGAAAGGAACGTATAGGATGGAAAGCCGTAAGCACATTCATGAACCTCACCATTGTGTTCATGGTGATCCTTGAGGTTGTTTTCTTTATCTGGACCGATGAACTATTGAGCGTACTGGCGGCGGGGTACAATGAGAGCAGCAGCGGGGACAAAACTCTGCTCGTTGATCTGACGAGGATTCTTCTTCTATCGGCCCCTTTCATGATGCTTGCCGGGCAGTGCAATGGTATACTAAATTCCTATAAAAGATTTGCTGTTGCCGCCTTCGGCCCGGTTATCTATAATATTTCCACTGTCATCAGCATTGCCATATTCGGGGCGGTAAGCCCGAAGGCTACGGCCTGGGGTGTGGTGGCCAGCGCAGCTCTGTTCTTTTGCATACAGATGGCGGCAACCATAAGGCATTTCAGTCTCTATCAGCCCCGTTTGCATCTTAACAGCAAAGCCTTCAGAAAAATGTTTAATCTGGCCATTCCCTCGCTTCTATCATCCTTCATTCTGGAACTGAATCTGATGATATCCAGGGGCTATGCCACATTTTTCGATGAAGGCATGCTGACCCTTTTAAATAATGCCAACCGAACCTGGCAGCTTCCTTTGGGGATATTCGCCCAGAGCATCGGCATAGCCATGCTGCCCACTCTGTCCGAGCATTATGCCTCAAATAACGGGGACGAGTTTTCGAAGGTTCTTAATAAGGGGATCAGGGTTGTATTCCTGCTCTCTCTGCCTACCTCGCTCTTTATGATGATTCTCAACCAGGACATCATGAGGGTTCTTTTCAAGTGGGGTGATCTTTCGGAAGGTGATGTCCTGTATGGGGGAGTCTGTCTTTTAGCCTATGCATCAGCACTGATCTTTGCTTCCATGACTGCACTTCTCAACAGAGCATTTTATTCCATACAGGACAGCAGGACTCCGCTTTTCAGCGGTTTTGTCGGGATTGCAGCCAACTTTTTATTCAACTGGTTTTTCAGAAGCTTTACTCCAATAGGCATTGCAGGCACGGCTCTGTCCTATTCCATGGCATCGGTTGTAAATATGAGCGTTCTTGTTTTTGCCTTCCACAGGAAGACAGGCATACACATCATTTTTGAGAATGGCCGATACGCTCTGCGCTCGCTGATGGCTACCGTTCCCTCGGGTGCTGCCATACTTTTACTTTCTCTGCTGATAAGGCCTAATACTGACTCAAAGCTGAGCCAGATTGTGTGTATTTCGATACCTCTGGCAGTAGGTCTTTCAATATTCTGGTATCTCTGTATGAAGATCAGGATTCCGGAAATAGATACGGTGAACAAAATGGTCTTATCGGGTCTTAAACGGGTAAAATCCATGTTCAGCAGGCGTGAGCCGACTGATGTAATAAAATGAAATAAAAGTGTAAAATTGTGACAATTAGGTATTGACTTATAAGAATCTTTAGCATATAATAAGAACAAATGTTCGGCAAAGGAGGCAAGGATCCATGGATGAAAAGAAAAAGGCATTGGAACTTGTAATGAACCAAATAGAAAGACAGTTTGGTAAGGGTGCAATCATGAAACTGGGGGAGGTCTCCCATGTGAACACCGATGCCATATCCACCGGGGCACTATCCCTGGATATAGCCCTTGGGGTTGGTGGGCTTCCCAGAGGAAGAATAATTGAAGTATTTGGTCCCGAATCATCGGGTAAAACAACAGTGGCGCTTCATGCCGTAGCAGAAGCACAGAAAGCGGGAGGGGATGCTGCCTTTATCGATGCCGAGCATGCACTGGATCCTGTTTATGCCAAGAATCTGGGTGTGGATATCGATAACCTGATCGTATCCCAGCCCGATACCGGCGAGCAGGCCCTGGAAATCACCGAAGCATTGGTGAGAAGCGGCGCCATCGATATCATTGTAATCGACTCGGTAGCGGCACTGGTTCCAAAGGCAGAAATAGACGGAGAGATGGGCGATCAGTTTGTGGGACTTCAGGCGCGTTTGATGTCCCAGGCTATGAGAAAACTGTCGGGTGTGGTCAGCAAATCCAAAACGGTTGCTATTTTCATCAATCAGCTCCGCGAAAAGGTTGGCGTCATGTTTGGCAATCCGGAAACAACACCCGGCGGGCGTGCCTTGAAGTTCTATTCGTCGGTACGTTTGGATGTCAGAAGGGTTGAAACATTGAAAGACAATGGTGAGGCCGTCGGCAACAGAACCAGGGTAAAGGTAGTTAAGAACAAGGTGGCTCCTCCTTTCAAAGAAGCCGAGTTTGATATCATATATGGTCATGGCATATCCAGGGAGGGCTGTGTTCTCGATGTGGGAACCTCATTGGATATTGTTAAGAAAAACGGTGCATGGTTCTCATATGGTGATCAGAGGATTGGTCAGGGCAGGGAGAATGTAAAAAGGTTCCTGCGGGACAACCCTGAGATCATGAGAGAGATAGAGGAAAAAATTAAAGCTGAGTACGATAAGGCTTTTCTGAACAGTATAGAAGCCCATGCTGCCGATGAAGAAGCCTAAATAATTATGGGATGACAAAGAGGGGACGCTCTATTCGGTGCTTTTAGGAAAGTACCGAATAGAGCGTCCTTTTGCTGATATAAAAGCCATGTCCCGTACTTACGATTTATGCTATGATTATCTGTAGAAAAGAAACTAATAAGAGGCAGGTGGCCCTATGAAAATCACATCACGGGAAAAATCAAGAGATGGCCGGATGATAAGGATATTCCTGGATGACCGGTATGCCTTCAGTATCCCTGCCGGTGCCTATATGGCCAATCATCTCTATGAAAAGGATGAATTATCGGAGGAACAGGTTGCACATATCAAACAGAACGTGCTGGTTCAGAGCGCGAGAGAGCGGGCGGTCAACCTCCTGATGGCCAGAGACAGGAGCCAATACGAGATCAAAACCAGGCTTAAAAAGATAGGATACGATGAGGATATCGCAGAGAGGGTAGTGGAAGACCTTAAGACCATAGGATATATTGATGACAGCCGGTTTGTTCTCAAATATGCTGCGGACAGGGTCAGAACCAAAGCCCTGTCAAAAAAAGCCCTGAAATATGAACTGGAACAAAAGGGAATAGACAGGGATCTGATCGATATTGTCCTGAAGGAGTTTGAGCAGGACGAGGAAGAGATTGCGTTCCGGGCGGCCAAAAAGAGATTCGGCAAGTATGATCTGCATGATAAGTCCATAGAAGCCAAGGCCCTCAAATTTTTAATGCATAGGGGCTTTTCCTATGATACAGCCAGCGTAGTGATCAGGCGTTTACAAGGCAGAATTCTTGATTAAACCATTCGGTGCCATTATGGTAAAATCCCCACCAACTTCTAGTTGACACTATTTGATTTAATTTATATAATTATTGCATAAAAATAACATGGAATTTATAGGATGGTGTTCCATAATAAGAAGGGGTGGCGGAAAGATGCGGATTAAGCAATTCCTTTTGGGAAGAAAAGGCTTGAATACAGTTGAAGTGGTTGTCATACTGGCAGTTGTTCTGGGAATAGCCCTGATATTCAGAAAAGAGATAACGAGTTTTGTCAAGGAACTATTTGATGTTATTTTCAACCGCGATATTCCTATGGATCTTGACCCTACGAAAGCTACATAGGGGCCACTCCCCAAGGTAATAAGCAAACCCTGTAAAGGCTCTGGATATAAAGAAGATGATTATGGGATACCGAAGCATAGAAATTCAGTATCCCATATTTTTATAGTGGAATAAAAAGGTTTTTTGAGGCCTTTGTCAACCCTGAATCATGTTGCGCTGCAAAAAGCTTATAAAGCGCCTGTCAGTTAATAACCACTCTGCCGGATATAAACATGGTATTGCAACCCAAAGGAAAATCATATATACTATCAACAGAATTTATTATCTGGTAATAATTATAATGGGTGAGCGATTTGAGTAGAGATTCAAAAGCAAAACAAGAAAGGCATGAGCGGTTGACAGCAACCCTCAGGGATGACCCTTTTCTGACCGATGAAGAAATAGCCGAGATTTTGAATGTGAGCGTTCCCACAGTGAGGCTGGACCGTCTGGAGCTGGGTGTTCCTGAACTCAGACAGCGAATTAAGGAAATGGCATCCAGAAACCATAATAAGGTGCGTTCCCTACAGGCTGATGATATTATTGGGGAGATTGTGGAGCTGAAACTCGGCGAAAGCGCCATTTCTGTTCTGGATACCACCGATCAG
>JAAYTP010000130.1 GCA_012518025.1 Clostridiaceae bacterium | reverse complement strand
TATATGATGATGGTATCATTTATGGAGTAACCAATGATGGTGAGTATGGCCGCGATAAACACATCATTGAATGGTATCCTGAAGGCCACATACACCCCCAGCATAATAGCACAATCGTGAAGCAAAGCTATTATCGCACAGACCGCCGCCGAAATACCGCTCATGATGCTGAAACGCCACGCTAAATAGATCAGGATGAGAACCGAAGAAATCAGTACAGCCAAAAGACCCTTCCTTAATGTTTCCCTGCCTATGGAAGGCTCGATGCTGGCCACCTCGTTGTTGGGGCTGTCCAGAATAACCGGAAAACCCTCATTGACCAGGGTATTCTTCACAAGCTGCTCCTCATCTGGGGTCAGCGGTGTATCACTGGCCACGTCTATCCTGAGCATGATGCTCTTCGTTGCTCCCTGACTTCCGGATACGGTCTCCATCACGCTGGTGCTAGCTTTCTTGTTCAAGGTCTGTTCCAGCAATACACCTGCCAGATTGGCATCAACCATTTGCTCACATTCGAGGGACATTCGTGTACCACCACGGAATGTGATATCAAGCACCACGCCGTTTACAAAAAACAATGCCAGGAATACTAGTAAGATAACAATGCTGATTGTGAAGAAAATCTTTCTGTTTTTAACAAAATCAAATTTAGTCATGCCTCGGTGCCCCCTTCCTTCACCCCATAGAGTTTTTTATTTCGGGCAAACCCGAAGGCGGTTATGTTTTTAATAAGTGTTTTTGTTATGGATACTGCTGTGATGAAGCTGAGAACCACACCCAGGCCAAGGGTTACTCCGAAGCCTTTTACAGGTCCGGTACCCAAAATAAACAACACTATTGCCACAATAATGGTGGTTATATTGGAGTCCATGATGGCAACAAAGGCACGCTTGAAACCCGATTCGATGGAGGCCCGAAGGGTCTTGCCTGAACGAAGTTCCTCCTTAATGCGCTCAAATATGATCACATTGGCATCAACCCCCATACCCATGGAGAGGATTATACCTCCGATACCCGGGAGTGTTACCGAGATGCCAGTATTGGAAAGAAACAGGATTTGCAGGGCTACCAGCGCCGAGAGTGCCAGAGATGCAAGCAGTCCCGGAAGTCTGTAATGGACAATCATGAACAGACAAATCAGCGCAAAGGCTACAATTCCTGCTTTAACAGCGACGTCAAGGGCTCCCTGGCCCAGCTGTGCACTTATAGCGTCCACACTGACCGGCTTTAGCGGTACCGGCAGGGCACCAAAACGGATCTTGTCGGCCAAAGTCTTTGCCTCTTCCAGGCTGAAATTGCCCTCAATATAGAATTGGCTGGTATTGATGCGTGAATTGACTCTGGGAACCGAGATACATTCGTCATCGATGAATATCCCAATAAATTGACCGATCAGACGGCCTGTTGCCTCGGCAAACTTATCAACTCCGGAATCCTTAAGCTCCAGATCCACATTATAGTAGCCGGTTTGAGGATGCTGGGACTGGGAAGCAGTTTTCAAATCCTCACCATCTAAAATGATGGGTCCGGTTGCCGGAATCTGTTCAAGGGGAAGCATGGCGTCCTCATAGCTGACTTCTCGGAATGTAAGCCGGCCGGTGCTTCCAAGTTCGTCCAGAGCAGCCCTTGGATCGTAGTTGGTTTCATTCTGTGCCCATGGAATATCTATGATAATTCGGTTGTTTGTAGCATCTACATTGATGTTCTTATCAAAGATGCCCTGTGCGTCAAGGCGAAGTTCCATAATACTCCGCGCACTGGCAAGGTCTTCTGCCACATTGCGTCCCTCGGTCCCTTCGGGATAATCGGGAACCATGATGGCGCTGATACCGCCTCTGATATCAATGCCGGTTCTGATCTCAGCCGCACCCTTGATGATCCTTCCATCTTCAGGTCCCAACCCGAAAAAGGCAAGGTAAGAAAGGATAGCGATGACGACCAACATGGCAAAAAATTTAAAAGCCCTGTTGTCTTTCATTGGAGCTTCCTCCTAATCCTCTTTCTTTTATTCAGTCTTTTGCAAGCCATCTAGGTAATTATAAAACTTATTATTCCAGGCAGTCAACTTAATATTGCCCGCAGCTGTCCCTTTTCATTAACGATGCTCAGTTGCCGTCAAACTCCTGGGCTTTTATCCAAAGAGCGCATTCAATGCGTTTTTTTTCAAGTTCACAGCCAACCTTATAGGTTTTTTTGATGTCCTGGTTAAATTTCCATGCATTGGCAGCACAACCTCCGCTGCAATAGAATTTGGCCCAGCACTCCCTGCACTCAGGCTTTTCATATACATTTGAACTA
>JAAYTP010000129.1 GCA_012518025.1 Clostridiaceae bacterium | reverse complement strand
CAGAGCCTGCTCTGCATCTTTATCTTTTTTTCTTTGCGTCTGTTATCAATGCTCACTGCCTGACCCTCTTCGATATTCACTGGGCGTGCAGCCCGAAACTTTTTTGAACACAAAGCTGAAGTAATGCGGATCCTTATATCCGACTGCAAATCCGATTTCACTCAGCCTCATGTCTGTATTGCGGAGCATATTCTTCGCTTCATTGATACGCCTTGATGTGATATATTCTGTCAATGTCTGCCCTACTTCCTGGCTGAAAACGGCTGACAGATAGTTGGGGCTGATGTTGACGTTTTTAGCTACTTTATCAAGTGAGATGGATGAGTCCGAATAATTTTCGTTAATGAAATCTATCGCCTGTTTCAACAAAACATGCTGCTGCCTGGCGCTTTCACGGTCGCGCAGCTCGATCGCGCATTTGATGACGTGCCGTGCATATTTGCGTATTTCTTCTGTAGTGGAAATGCTGTCATCTGGCCAGAAATCCGTCGACCATATGGCATCGATGCCGGATCCTATCATGTCCAGGTATTTTGTCGCAGCAAAATAAACTGTCATGGCAAGGTACCGGCAGAGCAAAGCAGTAGAGACAACCCTTTCACCTACATTTTGCAGCACTTGTTCGATAAAGTCATCTATTTCCTGTTTTGTTCCGCGGCTCAAAAACTTTCTAACATGTTCAATTTCAAATTCATTGCTACATGTGCCTGTCTGAAAGCCATTGTTTTTCCTCAGGTTCTGTATGCTCGCTTCAGTCAGGATATGTTCCTCCGGGCATATATAACGGTAAGCCAATATACGGCTTGCTTCGGAAAAGCAGGCAGGTAGGGCGCTGAGCCGTGATACAGGCGTCCCCCTTGCAATATACCAACCCACATCGTTTCCTGCTGCAGTACAACGATCCCGTATGTTATTTATGCAATCAATCGTGTTTGACACTATATCGTCCTGAGAGCCCTTAACCAAGACTGCATATGTCGTTATGTTCCACCTGAATAGAATCAGCTCGGGTCTTCCGATGAATAGTTTTGTGACCTCGTCCTGCACCGCGGCTAGATCCTCAACATAGCTTTCCGGCATACTCCCGTCATATTCTTCGCTGCTGAGCGAGAAAAGAACAATATTATAGTAGGGGGCAAAGATATCAATATTCATGGACTCGGCGGTTTCAGCAATCTCCGATTCGCTTAACACACCGGTTACTATTCTTTCAAAGAACCTTCTGCGTGAAAAGTTCTCATACTCCTGGGCTTCCCGCTGGAAGTGTTCTATGTACTTCTGCTGCTGTCGTTCATCCCTCATCTTTTCATGAAGCTCAACCAGTATTTCCACAAGTTTGTTCTTTATGATGGGCTTAAGCAGATATTGATCCACTCCCATGCGAATGGCTTGCTGCGCATAAGTAAAATCATCGTATCCGCTGATTATGATGATCTTTGTCCTCGGAAGCTCATCACGCACAAGTTTTATTAAGGTCAAGCCATCCATAAAAGGCATTTTTATATCCGTAATGAGAAGATCAGGCCGGATATCTCGAATCATTGGCAGCGCAAGCTCGCCGTCTGAAGCGTCACCGGTATAATGGAACCCATACTGTTCCCACTGGATATTCTTGCGTATGCCCTCTCGAACCACCTTCTCATCTTCGACAAGAAAGACCTTGAACATCCTGTATCTTCCCTTCGTCGCCAAT
>JAAYTP010000128.1 GCA_012518025.1 Clostridiaceae bacterium | reverse complement strand
CGGGAATAATTATTGGTATTCAATGGAATTCTAAAAATATGCCCATTTGATTATGACAATAAAATTGTTTAATATTGTATTAGCACTCAACAACGTTGAGTGCTAATAAGTAAATAACCCGTTCACTTGAGTCGGGAAAAATACAAGGAGGGTGAATTTATGAATATTAAACCACTGGCAGACAGAGTAGTCATCAAAATGCTGGAGGCTGAAGAGACCACAAAGAGTGGCATTGTGCTGCCCGGTTCAGCTAAGGAAAAACCCCAGGTAGCCAAGGTTATGGCTGTCGGACCCGGTACAGATGAGGTGAAGATGGAAGTCAAAGAAGGGGATAAGGTTCTCATCAGTAAATATGCCGGAACCGAAGTCAAGATCGATGGCGAAGAATATACCATTGTCAAGCAGGGCGACATCCTTGCGATAGTGGAATAAAGAGGAGGCGAAAAGAATGGCAAAGGACATCAAATTCGGTGAAGACGCAAGGAGAGCATTGGAAAGCGGTGTTAATAAGCTTGCCGATACTGTGAAAATAACCTTGGGTCCCAAGGGAAGAAACGTTGTATTGGACAAGAAATTTGGATCCCCGCTCATTACCAATGACGGTGTTACAATAGCAAAGGAGATTGAGCTGGAAGATCCCTTTGAAAACATGGGTGCTCAACTGGTTAAGGAAGTAGCCACCAAGACCAATGATGTGGCCGGCGATGGAACAACCACAGCTACACTTCTTGCCCAGGCAATTATCCGCGAGGGATTGAAGAATGTTGCTGCCGGAGCAAATCCCATGATTCTTAAAAAAGGTATTCAGAAGGCGGTGGAAACTGCTGTTGAAGGAATACAGGAAGTATCCCAGAAAATCAAGGGCAAAAAAGATATCGCCCGTGTTGCTTCCATTTCCGCTAATGATGACGATGTGGGAGAATTGATAGCGGAAGCCATGGAAAAGGTATCCAACGATGGAGTAATCACCGTGGAAGAGTCCAAGACCATGGGTACCAATCTGGAAGTTGTGGAAGGAATGCAGTTCGACCGCGGGTATGTTTCAGCATACATGGTAACCGATACCGAGAAAATGGAGGCCGTGCTGGAGTCACCCTACATTCTCATTACAGATAAGAAGCTTTCAAATGTTCAGGAGCTTCTGCCCATCCTGGAACAGATTGTTCAGCAGGGCAAAAAGCTGGTCATCATTGCTGAGGATGTGGAAGGTGAAGCCCTGTCCACACTGATCGTCAACAAACTGCGCGGAACCTTTACCTGTGTTGCCGTCAAGGCTCCTGGCTTTGGTGACAGAAGGAAGGCTATGCTGGAGGATATTGCAATACTCACCGGCGGGCAGGTTATCACCGAAGAGTTAGGGCTTGACCTCAAGGAAGCCACACTGTCCATGCTCGGCAGCGCCGACAAGGTTGTTGTTCAGAAGGAGAACACCATTATTGTTGGTGGCAGCGGAGAAGAGACCAAGATCAAGGACAGGATAGCATCAATCAAATCTCAGATCGAGGAGACAACCTCCGACTTTGACAGGGAGAAGCTTCAGGAAAGGCTTGCTAAGCTTTCCGGCGGCGTTGCTGTCATCCAGGTGGGTGCAGCCACTGAGACCGAGATGAAGGAAAAGAAGCTGCGCATAGAGGATGCTTTGGCCGCAACTAGGGCGGCTGTTGAGGAAGGTATTGTATCCGGCGGCGGTACAGCTTACATCAATGCACTGCCTAAGGTGAAGGCACTGCTGGATAACCTGTCCGGTGATGAAAGAACCGGTGCCCTGATTGTTATGAGGGCTCTTGAGGAACCCATCAGGCAGATTGCCATCAACGCAGGCCTTGAAGGTTCAGTCATCCTTGAAAAGGTTCGCAACAGTGATGTTGGCGTTGGCTTTGATGCCCTGCATGAAGAGTATGTCAATATGATAGAGGCTGGCATTGTGGATCCTACCAAGGTAACACGTACAGCCCTTCAGAATGCAGCATCCATTGCCTCCATGGTTCTCACCACTGAGAGCGTGGTTGCTGACCAGCCAGAGAAGCCCGATCCGGCTGCAGCAGCCATGGGCGGCGGAATGCCCGGTATGATGTAATCAGGTACAGTTAACTATATGATATTCTCACTGGTAATAGAGAATACAGGAGAAACACCCGTCCGGCAACTGCCGGCGGGTGTTTCTCATATACCGCATCTTGCGGCAGACCGATAAAAGATTTATAATACATACATAATCAAATAGTGCATGACGGTGCAAGAAAATGCCTGCACAATGTGCATCGAGGGAAGCGGGTGAAAATCCCGCACTGTCCCAGCAACCGTGAAGCTGACAAGACGGCGAATGCCACTGGATTGATAATCTGGGAAGGCGCCGCTCGAGGATGAAGCGAAGTCGGTAGACCTGCCGCCATGTTTGGTTTCTTCTGGGTAAAGAGCAAGCTGTAGAAGGCTTGTCGATTGGATTGTACACATGATCCGGCCCGCTTTGAAGAAAGCGGATTTTTTATTGGAATCAGAATCACCTTGAAGAGACACCTATTTGAAGAGTTAAAATCTTTGGAGGTGTTTTTTTGATGAAGAGAATGCTATCCCTGTTGATGACCGTTATGCTGCTCCTGGCTATTACAGGCTGCGGCGCGGGATCTCCCGGCGAAGGAGTCCGTATTATGGACAGCAGAGGGGTTGAGGTTATCTTTGACTCTGTGCCCCGCTCCATCGTATCCCTGAGCCCGGCAAACACCGAAATACTCTATGCCCTGGATGCGGGGGATCAGATTACTGCTGTCAGTGATTACTGCAACTATCCTGAGGACACCGGGAACAAACACAAGCTTCCCACGGGAGAGAAGCTGAATATTGAGGCTTTGATCTCCCTGAATCCCGATGTTGTTTTTTTGAGCCAAATGGGTGCCATGGAAGACCAGTTAGGGCAACTGGAGGATGCGGGGATCAAGGTGGTCGTTACCGAGGCCAACAGCCTTGATGAAACCTATGAAATCATCAGAATAATCGGGCAGGCTATAGGCAAGAGCAAGGAAGCCGACAAACTGGTAAGCAGCATGCAGGAAAGCTTCGAAGATCTGAAGGAAGAAGCCCGGGGAATATCTCAGAAAAGTGTGTATGTGGAGGTCTCCCCCCTGCAGTACGGGCTATGGTCCTGCGGACAGGAAACCTTTGTGCAGGAACTTTTGGATATTATAGGCGCAAAGAATATTTTTGATGATACAACAGGTTGGAGTGCCGTATCAGAAGAACAGGTGATTGAGAGAAATCCCGATATCATTATAACCACTGCAAGCCCGTTGACAGGAATTGAAGACCCTGTGGGAGATATCACCGGACGGGCTAACTGGGCGGAGATCAACGCGGTTAAGAAGGGTCAGGTTTATATGCTGGATGGTGACATGTTGAGCAGGCCCGGACCGAGGCTGACAGAAGCCGCCAGGGAATTGATGAGAACCATGGTTGAGCCGTTTTAGCCAATGTGGTTGATACAGATAACCGAGGATGCAATAAAAGGAGGAGGATCAGGTGCCGGACACTGGAGGCAGACTGTCTGAAAGCACATGGGGTCTGTGGATTTACCCGCTCAGCGTCATACTCTTTGCAGGGGTACTGTTCATAGCTGTTTCCCTTGGCAGCGTACAGGTATCACTTTCCGATACCTGGAATATACTGCTCAAATACCTTTTTGGGAAAGGGGATATGACAGAAATACAGAGTGGTACCGAAACCATCATAGCCATGGTGCGATTGCCCCGTGTCCTGCTGGCTGCCATGACCGGCGGCGCTCTTTCCCTGGCGGGGGCTGTGATGCAAAGCCTTCTGAAAAATCCCCTGGCCGATGGTTCCACCCTTGGTGTCTCCTCGGGTGGAGCCCTGGGCGCCGTATTGTCCATTGTACTGGGCATCCGCTTGAGTTTTTTCCCTGAATTGGGACTGACCCTGAGCAGTATCGCCTTTTCCTTCCTGTCCCTGATATTCATCCTGACACTAACTTACAAGATAGACAACAGTCTTTCTACCAATACCATTATCCTGACTGGTGTAATCTTCTCCATGCTTGCGGGCAGCATCACCAGCCTGTTGGTTGTGCTGTCAGGTGACAGCCTGAAGCAGGTTGTGTTCTGGTCCATGGGATCATTTTCAGGAAAGGGCTGGAATCATGTGATTCTGATGGCTCCTGTCTTTCTGATTGGCAGTCTTGTAATAATTGCTTTTTCTAAGGAGCTTAATGCCTTTTCCCTCGGAGAGGAACAGGCACGTTATATAGGGGTGGACACAAAGACCGTCAAGATGGCCTTATTGGTTCTGACTGCTGTCCTCATCGGAGTGTCGGTATCTGTAAGCGGCACAATAGGATTCGTGGGCCTTGTGATACCTCATATTACCAGAATGATCACGGGATCGGATCATAGAAAGCTGCTGCCCGCATCCCTGATCATGGGCGGGATATTCATGGTTTTGACCGATCTTCTGTCGAGAACACTGTTAAGTCCGGAAGAGTTTCCTGTGGGCGTTGTAACCTCTTTTACGGGTGCTGTTATATTTATTGTCATATTCTATCGATACAACAATCGGTCAGCCAGAAAATATTAAATTCGGGATAACTGACCCGAAAGATTAGATAAGAATTGAACCGGGAGGCATCATGCTTGATATTCAGAACATGAGTGTCCATTTAGATCATAAGACCATAGTGGATGGGGTTACCTTCCATGTTGATGAGAATGACTTTTTTATGTTGGTAGGGCCTAACGGCGCTGGTAAAAGCACATTGATTAAAGCCATCATGCGTATTTACAGCTATAAGGGCAGGGTTCTTCTAAACGGGCGCGACATCTCCACCATAAGACCCAAAGCCCTGGCCTCCCTGGTGGGGGTGCTGGCTCAGGAGCATCAGCCCCGGTTCCCTCATACCGTTTATGAGGTGGTCAGCCTTGGAAGGTATGCCCATATGCGGGGCCTTTTCGGTATGCTCAGCCAAAAGGACAGGGACAAGATCGATGAAGCCCTTACCATCACAGGCATGGATCATATGGCTGATCAATCGGTGCTTACCCTTTCAGGGGGTGAACTGCAGAGGGCTTACCTGGCACAGCTTTTGGCTCAGGATCCGGGTCTTCTCATTCTGGACGAGCCGGCCAACCATCTGGATATCAAGTATCAGATAACCCTGTTTGATATCATTAAAAAATGGTCAAAAGCCCGGGGTAAAGCGGTTCTGGCAGTGGTACACGATCTCAATACTGCCTTCTGCTATGGAACCCGGGCTCTTCTAATGCATGAGGGAAGGGTATATTCTCAGGGGAAGGTCAGCCAGGTGCTGACCCGTGACAATCTCAAAGCAGTCTATTCTGTGGATGTGGCTCAATGGATGACGGATCTTATGAAGCACTGGGGATGAGGCGCCATCTATCTCCTGTCAAAAAGTGCCTTGCCATTGGTTCTTATGATGTTGGAGTACCATCGGGCCGAATCCTTAATGGTTCGCTCGAGGGTTTCAAAATCCACATACACCAGCCCGAAGCGTTTGTCGTAGCCCTTAGCCCATTCGAAATTATCGAAGATGGACCATTGGAAATAGCCCCTTGCATCCACGCCGTCGCCAATGGCCCGGTTAAGTTCCAGCAGATACCGATGCAGAAAATCAATTCTTTGTGGATCATGCACCTTTCCATCCAGTGAAACCCAGTCCTGGTTGGCGAGTCCGTTCTCGGTAATATAGATGGGAAGCTTATAGCGTTCATAGTAAAAACGCGGTCCCCAGTAGAGGCTTTGAGGAGTAACGTCCCATCCGATATTGGTTCGGGGCATACCTGCTTTATAGGGAACTATCTCCGGCATTCCGTCCAATCCCCTTCGTACCTGGGATGAGTTATAGATATTCAAACCCAGAAAATCGATGGGCTGTGCCATGGTCTGGAAGTCATCAGAGCCTATCTTTGGAACCAAATCCTGATATGTGCTGTAATAGGCATCGGGATAGCGCCCAAGAAGTACTGGATCGAACCAGAGACCGGCACTCCACATGCCGTGACTCCAGCCGTTGAAACCAAAGACGGCCTGTCTGGCTGCTTCGATATCATCCGGGCTTTGGGTATGGGGCAGGAAGGTGGTTCCCACCATGGCAAGGCCAATATGAGGCCTGGTTTTTGCGCAGTTGCGTATTACCTTCACCGATTCCCCGTGGGCGAGGAAAGTGTGATGAGTCATGGCCAGAATGTCCTTCACCGGCATTTTTAAGCCCGGTGCATGCTCCCCATAGAGGTGGCCAAGCAAGATAAAGCATTGAGGTTCATTGAGAGTAATCCAGTTATGAACCCGGTCTGAGAGCTTGTCCACAACAACCCTGGTATATTCAGCGAACCACTTGGGACTGTCAGGGTTTAGCCAGCCTCCCTTTTCCTGCAGAGCCTGCGGGTATTCCCAGTGGAAAAGTGTTATATAGGGGGTTATGTTTTTGGCAAGCAAGGTATCCACTAACCTGTCATAGAAATCCAGCCCGTCGGCATAGACCGATCCTGTACCAGCCGGAAGCACCCGCGGCCAGTTGATGGATAACCTGTAAACCGGGTATTCCAGTTCCGACATGATGGACACATCTTCTTCGTACCGGTGAAAATGATCGCAGGCTACATTTCCTGTATCATTGTTGGATATAGCGCCTTCCTTTTTGCAGAATTCGTCCCAGACGCTCGGGCCCTTCAAGCCTTCATAGGCGGCACCCTCTATTTGGTACGACGATGCGGCAACTCCCCATACAAAATCGTGGGGAAAATGGGAACGTGACATACAATCTCCACCTTGTATCTAATAATTTCTTTTAGTATACTGTTTATGGCAACATCTGTAAAATCAAAATCTTTATTATACTATCGATATCTTATTGTAATTTGGTGGAAGTAATGAATCATATACACATTGACCTCAGTCAGATAAATCCCCGTGTATTGAAAGCCTATTATTACTCGGACGGGAAAAAGTACAAAAAGCCCCATGAGCTTAAAGAAAGATCGGTCTATGATTATGAGATCGAGCTGATCACTTATAGCGATGGCGGGATGTATATTGACAGGATATACCATCCTGTCTCCAGAGGGGATATCATTGTCAGAAGGCCGGGGCAAATGACGAAGGCTGTATTGCCATATACCTGCTATGCGGTTATCCTGGATCTCATGGACAATACGGGCAAGAACTCGGAAACATATGATTTCAACAAGTCTCAGGAATATCAACAGAGTTATTCGTGTCCACCTTTGGATAGAATTCCGCCCGTGGTCAAGGCTTCTGCATTCGAACGGTATTCGGTTCTTTTTGATGCTATACTGAAGGAGTATATCAATCCCGGACCTGACTCAGCGACCCTTCTTAAGGGTTATTGTCTGCAATTGCTTTGCATAATTTCAAGAGAGACCATACGCCCTGATGGTCATCAAGGGGATGGATCCGCCTATCGGACGTTAATAAGGAATGTTATAGAGTATGTTGAGCAGAATATTTCCAACAGGATTATGCTGAAGGATTTGGCCGCAGTAGCGGGTATGAGCCCAAACTATTTTCACCGGGTGTTTACCAGAGCCATGGGAATGACCCCAAACGAATTTGTAATCTCAAAAAAGATGAATAGAGCCAGGGAGCTTCTGGCCACCACCAGTAAATCCATTGCAGACATATCCCTGGAATGCGGTTTCGATAACATAGCCTATTTTTCTTATGTGTTCAAGCGTTATTCCGGAATAACGCCCAGTTCCTTCAGGGTAGCTTATTCCTACCCCCTCAGGCAAACCTGAAGCAATAAAATGAAGGTGGTTAAAGATGTCAGATCATTACTATACTGAAAAACCAAAATCAGAGGTCAGGGAATGCCGCTTTGACTGGCGGATTTCCAATAACACCCTCTCCTTTATATCAGTGAGCGGGGTCTTTGCTTACGGTTCCAGAATCGACCGGGCTTCCGAACTGCTTATCTCCAATTTCAAACCCTCGGGTGCACACCCTTCGGTTTTGGATATGGGCTGCGGGTATGGCCCCATTTCCCTGTTCATCAAAGCGCGATATCCACATCTTGACGTAACCGCTCTGGATATCAACGAGCGGGCTGTGTATTATACCGAAAAAAATGCGGATCTTAATAATCTCTATGTCCGGGTTCTTAAAAGCGATCTGTACAGCGAGCTGGAGGGGCGGACATTTGGCGATATTGTATCCAACCCTCCCCTGGCTGCAGGCAAGGCTGTCACCTTACGTCTGATACAGGAAGCGGTTTGCTATCTCTTCCCTGGAGGAGCACTCCAGATTGTGGCCTACCACAATAAAGGGGGCAAGTCCCTGAAGAAGATGATGGAAGAAACATTTGGCAACGTGGAGGATGTGGTCAAAAGCGGCGGCATCAGGGTATACCGTTCTGTGAAAATGCGCTGAACCGGGCTTATCCAAAGGAGGCTGTACCGCTCCGCTCTTCCGGGCCGTCGCATCGATAAAACCTGCTTGACAACGGAATGAGTGCGGTGATACAATATTTTAGCGTGCGAACGCGACAGTTTGCATGCTTTTGTATTGTTGCCAATTTTATCTGAATCCGGAGGCGTGTATAATGCTTGATGCATTAAAACGAATGGATAAGGTTATCGGCATTAAGGAAGCCCGAAAAGCGGCTGAGGCCAACAGGCTTGAATCCCTGATTATTGCAAACGACGCAGATTTGCGTGTGGTTGGTCAGTTGAAGCAGCTCTGTGAACAGCAGGGGGTTCCCGTTCATAGGGCTGATTCCATGAAACAACTTGGAAGGGCAGCCGGTATTGACGTTGGAGCGTCAGTGGTCGGTATTTTGGCGGAGCAAAAGGAGAATTAACGTTATTCGTTAATTTTATAGATTCAATAAAGGGTATAGGAGGTGAGAATGAATGCCAACATTTAATCAACTGGTGAGGAAGAACAGGAAGAAGGTAACCTACAAATCCAATTCACCGGCTCTTCAGGTGGGTATGAACACACTGAGGAAGAAGCATGTAGCATTGAGCAGCCCCCAGAAGCGCGGAGTATGCACCGTGGTTAAGACAATCACGCCTAAAAAGCCGAATTCTGCTCTTCGTAAGGTTGCAAGAGTTCGTTTGACAAACGGTATTGAAGTGTCTGCTTACATTCCCGGTATTGGCCACAACCTTCAGGAACACAGTGTTGTTCTGATAAGAGGCGGCCGTGTCAAGGATCTGCCTGGCGTAAGATACCACATTATCAGGGGGACTCTTGATACCGGCGGTGTGGCAAACCGCAAGCAGGCCCGTTCCAAATACGGCGCCAAGAGAGGTAAGTAGAGTAACTTACTTCATGTAACCGTTAAAAATTTGAATACAGGACGAATCGACGTGCGAAAACGTTGTTATCATATATATAGTTAGTTTGGCATTCCGCCTGGGTAGTGCAAGCGGACGACCGTAGACTTCAAGTCTTGCTGACTATGGTTGCAAGGGCACACCAAACCCTATATCTATGCTTTAACTGACGAAACGCACTGACGTACCCGAATTGTTTCGGGACGAGTACCTGTGATACCGGGTGAATACCCGCAGTTATCATGAAAAGGAGGGAAGAATAGTGCCAAGAAGAGGACATGTACCAAAAAGAGATGTTCTTGCCGATCCGATTTATAATGACAAGATTGTAACAAAGCTTATCAACAATCTGATGCTGGATGGCAAGAAAGGTATAGCACAAAAGATTTGCTACGGGGCCTTCGACATCATTAAGGAAAAGACCGGAAAGGATCCTCTGGAGGCCTTCCATCAGGCCTTGAACAACATCATGCCGGTACTGGAGGTTAAAGCACGCCGTGTAGGTGGTGCCACCTATCAGGTGCCCATAGAGGTTAGGGCTGAAAGAAGACAGGCTCTTGGACTGCGCTGGCTGGTTGATAATGCCAGAAAGAGAAGTGAGCGCACCATGAGTGAGAGGCTTGCCGGGGAACTGATGGATGCCACCAACAATATGGGCGGCGCCGTCAAGAAGAAGGAAGATACTCATAAGATGGCGGAAGCTAACAAGGCATTTGCGCATTATAGGTGGTAATGAATCAATGCAGCACACAACGCACTACTAAGTCGAAAGGAGGATATCGATGAACAGAGAATACTCCCTGGAGAATACAAGGAACATCGGTATTATGGCACACATCGATGCAGGAAAAACCACCACAACAGAAAGAATCCTGTTTTACACAGGGCGTTCACATAAACTCGGAGAGACTCATGAAGGCTCCGCCACCATGGACTGGATGGAACAAGAGCAGGAAAGAGGCATCACTATTACTTCTGCCGCTACCACTGCTTATTGGAAGCATTGTAGAATAAACATCATAGACACGCCCGGGCATGTTGACTTCACTGTTGAAGTTGAGCGTTCCCTTCGCGTTCTGGACGGATCGGTAACTGTTTTCTGCGCAAAGGGAGGGGTTGAGCCCCAGACCGAAACCGTTTGGAGGCAGGCTGACAAGTATGGCGTGCCGCGTATGGCCTATGTCAACAAGATGGACATAATGGGCGCGGATTTCTTCAATTGCGTTCAGATGATGAGGGACAGGCTTCATACCAATGCTGTGCCCATTCAGCTCCCCATAGGCAAGGAAGACCATTTTGAGGGCATTGTGGATCTTGTGAAAAACAAGGGCTACATCTACCGGGACGACCTGGGCAAGCAGATTGATGAAGTGGATGTTCCGGAAAACATGAAGGATCTGGTGGAAGAATATCGACTGAAAATGATCGAGGCTATCGCCGAGCTTGATGAGGATCTGCTCGATAAGTATCTTGAAGGAGAGGAACTCACTGAGGATGAACTGAAAGCTGGTATCAGGAAGGCAACCATTGCCAATGTGATGGTACCTGTAACCTGTGGTTCATCCTACAAGAACAAGGGTGTTCAGAAGCTTTTGGACTGTGTTGTGGATTATATGCCTTCACCGGTGGATATACCGGCCATAAAGGGCGTAAAACCCGGCACAGAAGAAGAGGAGGAAATGCCCTCCAGCGATGAAGCCCCGTTTTCAGCTCTGGCTTTCAAGATCATGACCGATCCCTTTGTGGGCAGGCTGGCCTTCTTCCGCGTATATTCAGGAACCCTGGACGCAGGATCCCATGTCTACAACTCCACGAAAGACAAGCGTGAGAGGATCGGACGAATTCTTCTCATGCATGCCAACCATCGGCAGGAAGTGGAAAGGGTTTTTGCGGGAGATATAGCGGCCGCTGTTGGATTAAAGAATACCAGCACAGGCGATACCCTTTGTTCGGAAGAGCATCCCATCATTCTGGAATCCATGGTGTTTCCTGAGCCGGTCATAAACATTGCCATAGAACCCAAAACAAAGGCTGGCCAGGAGAAAATGGGCATTGCCCTGCAGAAGCTGGCTGAAGAGGATCCCACGTTCAGAGTTACCACAGATGCTGAAACCGGGCAGACCATCATTGCAGGCATGGGCGAACTCCATCTGGAGATCATCGTGGATCGCCTGCTCCGTGAGTTTAAGGTGGAGGCTAATGTGGGCAAGCCGCAGGTATCCTACAAGGAAACCATCCGTAAGGCAGTTAAGTCCGAAGGTAAGTTCGTGCGGCAGTCCGGCGGCAGAGGCCAGTACGGTCACTGCTGGATTGAACTGGAACCCCTGGAATCCGGCAAGGGTTATGAATTCGTCAATAAGATTGTTGGCGGTGTGATACCCAAGGAATATATTCCTGCCATCGACGCGGGCATACGGGATGCCATGAACAGCGGTGTTATCGCTGGCTATCAGGTTCTTGACGTACGTGTCACCGTGTTTGACGGATCCTATCATGAGGTTGACTCTTCTGAATTGGCATTTAAGATTGCCGGTTCAATGGCATTCAAGGAAGGCATGAAAAAGGCCGATCCTGTGTTACTTGAGCCAATCATGAAGGTGGATGTCCAGACTCCCGATGATTATCTGGGAGATGTTATAGGAGACCTGAACTCCCGCCGCGGCCGGATCGAAGGCATGGAGGCTCGTTCAGGCGGGCACAGCGTACATGCGTTCGTACCTCTGTCAGAGATGTTCGGATATGCAACAGATCTGAGATCACGTACCCAGGGCCGTGCTACCTACACCATGTCACCCTCACACTATGCGGAGGTTCCCAAGAGTTTGCAGGAAACGCTTACAGAGGGTCGCAAGGCAGGAAGCTAAAGCCTGAGTTCCGGCTATCCTTAGGGATGAGCCGATACGCCAGTTTTTTGCTAAAGCTTAAAGCTATTGAATTAATAAGTCAAAAATTATATAATCTTGAATCATCAGCGATTCAATGAAGGAGGTTTATTAAGAAATGGGAAAGGCTAAATTTGAACGTACAAAACCCCATGTAAACATTGGTACAATAGGACACGTTGACCATGGTAAGACAACTCTTACCGCTGCTATCACCAAGGTTCTGGCTCTTGCTGACACAACTGTTGAAGTAAAAGACTATACCGCTATCGACTCTGCCCCGGAGGAAAGGGAAAGAGGTATCACCATCAACACATCCCACGTTGAGTATCAGACAGAAAACCGTCACTATGCTCACGTTGACTGTCCCGGACACGCCGACTATGTTAAGAACATGATCACCGGCGCCGCACAGATGGATGGCGCGATCCTCGTTGTTTCCGCTGCTGACGGCCCCATGCCGCAAACCCGTGAGCACATTCTTCTTTCCCACCAGGTTGGTGTTCCGAGGATTGTTGTTTTCCTGAACAAGTGTGATATGGTTGACGACGAAGAGCTTCTTGAGCTCGTTGAGATGGAACTCCGTGATCTTCTGAGCCAGTACAACTTCCCTGGCGATGAAGTTCCCATTATCAGAGGTTCTGCTCTTGAGGTTCTGGAGTGCGATTCCAATGATCCCAGTGATCCTAAGTATGCCTGCATCCATGAGCTCATGAAGGCTGTCGACGAATATATTCCCACACCTCAGCGTGCCACAGACCTTCCTTTCCTCATGCCTGTTGAGGACGTATTCTCCATCACTGGCCGTGGTACCGTTGCTACCGGTAGGGTTGAGAGAGGTACTGTTAAGGTAGGCGACGAGGTCGAGATCGTCGGTCTCAGAGACGAGGCAAGAAAGACCACCGTTACCGGTGTTGAAATGTTCAGAAAGCTTCTGGATCAGGCTGTTGCAGGCGACAATATCGGTGCGCTTCTCCGCGGTATTCAGAGAACAGAAATCGAGAGAGGACAGGTTCTTGCTAAGCCTGGCAGCATTACACCTCACACAAAGTTCACAGCTGAGGTTTACGTACTGACCGCTGCTGAAGGTGGCCGTTCCAAGCCCTTCTTCTCCGGCTACAGACCTCAGTTCTATTTCAGAACCACCGACGTTACAGGAAACATCAAGCTTCCTGAGGGCGTAGAGATGTGCATGCCTGGTGACAGAACCACATTGACCGTTGAGCTGATCACTCCCATCGCCATGGAAAAGGGTCTTACCTTCGCTATCCGTGAAGGCGGACGTACTGTTGGTGCTGGCGTTGTTGCCGACGTGGAGAAATAATCTGATCTGGCTTGACAGAATAAGGTTTATTACTGAAGGAGGAGATTTCGGTCTCCTCCTTTTTGAGCCTTGCGGGAAATAAGACCATTTCCCGCAAGGCTCAAACCTCTGAAATGCACTCAGCATTTGCTTTTGATCCTGTGGTTCAGATCCGGATAGAATCCGGCTGTTTCCAGGGCAGGGCCGCAGGGAAGATATTAATCAAGAGTCTCTTATACTAACGGCTAAGGTTTTCCAGACGGTGTTCTGCCGGCTTTTAAGTTAAATTAAGGTTTGGGCTGAGGTACTTATAAGTAAAGCAAACGGGTGCTGATTTGGCAAAAGAAACATTTGAATTACAGGATATCGGCCTTTATAATAGGGATAGCCTAGGGGTAAGAGGCCTTACGGCAACGAAAGGATGATGCTGCATGGCACAGGTCAAAGACAAAAATGCAAGACATATGCCGCTTATTCCATTGAGAGGAATCGTGGTTTATCCCCATATGATACTGCACTTCGACGTAGGCAGGATTAAATCAATCAAGGCGATTGAGGAATCCATGTTGGAAGAGCAGCTAATTTTTCTTGTGGCTCAGAGGGATCCAAACATAGAGGATCCAGAGCCCGAAGATATATACGCATACGGTACCATAGCCAAGATCAAACAGCTTTTGAGACTTCCCGGAGATACAATCAGAGTACTGGTTGAGGGTATTGGTCGGGCAAAGCTTTCCGAACTGGTTCAGACCGAGCCTTTTTATATGGCAAAAATCAAGCCTGTAAGGGTCTACTCCATACGCAGCGGGAAGACCGATGTTGAGGCACTGGCAAGGCAGGTAGTTGAGCACTTTGAGCAGTATGCCAAGCTCTCTGGCAAGATATCACCGGATGCCACTCTTTCAATTACCGCCATTGACGATTTAACCCGTTTGCCGGACATTATTGCATCCAATCTGTCCATAGCCGTTGAACTCAAACAGAGCATTCTTGAAGAACTGTCACCCAAGAAGAGGCTTGAGAGGATCCTGGACATACTTGTGCATGAAAATGAGATTCTTGAAATAGAGAAAAACATAAGCACCAAGGTCAGGCAACAGATTGACAAAAACCAGCGGGAATATTACCTGAGGGAACAGCTCAAGGCTATCCAGAGGGAATTGGGCGAAACTGAAGGCCTGTCTTCTGAAGTGGAAGAATACAGGGAAAGAATAATAAAGGCAGATCTTCCGGAAGAAGTGAGAAATAAGGCCATGAAGGAAGTGGACCGTCTCTCCCGCATGCATTCTACATCGGCTGAGAGCGGGGTCATAAGGACATACCTGGATACCATCCTTGAGCTTCCATGGAACCAAAAGACCGATGAACGCCTTGATCTCCAGTATGCCGCTGAGATTTTGGACAGGGATCATTATGGTCTGTCCAAGGTAAAGGAAAGGATTCTGGAATATCTTTCTGTCAGAAAGCTCCGGAACGGGCTTCACGGTCCTATTATCTGCCTGGCGGGACCTCCGGGGGTTGGCAAGACTTCAATTGCCAGATCCATTGCCGAGTCACTGAACCGGAATTACGCCAGGATGTCGCTGGGAGGCGTGAGGGACGAAGCCGAAATACGTGGGCATAGAAGAACCTACGTAGGATCCATGCCAGGACGTATCATAAACGCCCTGCGGCAGGCAGGCTCCAGCAACCCTCTGATCCTGATGGATGAGATCGATAAGATGTCAAGTGATTTCCGGGGAGACCCCGCATCTGCTCTTTTGGAGGTCTTGGACGCCGAGCAGAACAAGGATTTCAGGGATCATTATCTGGAGTTGCCTTTTGACCTGTCCGATGTGATGTTCATCACTACGGCAAATTATAAGGAAGCCATCCCACAGCCACTTTTGGATCGTATGGAGGTCATTGATATTTCCGGGTACACCGAGGATGAGAAGGTGTGTATTGCATCCCGCCATTTAATACCCAAGCAGCTGGCTGCCCATGGTCTGGACGGATCGAAGGTTCGCTTTGATGAGTCAGGCATTCGGGAGATTGTAGTGCACTATACCCGTGAAGCCGGCGTGAGAAACCTGGAACGAAACATTGCAACTGTGATGAGAAAGGCAGCCAAACTGCTGGTCTCTGGTGAAAGGAAGATGGTCAGGATTACCCCAAGGACGATCAAGAACTACCTTGGCGGAAGGAAATATCTGTATGATGTAGCCAATGAGGTTGATGAAGTGGGTATTGTGCGCGGCCTGGCATGGACTCCTGTTGGAGGGGACACCATGGCAATCGAGGTGAATATCATGCCTGGCGAGGGCATGCTTGAACTCACGGGACAACTGGGTGATGTGATGAAGGAGTCTGCCCGGATAGCCCGAAGCTATATCCGGTCTGTGGCAGATCACTATGGAATCGATGCAGGTTTCCATAAGATTTTTGACATGCATATCCATGTGCCTGAAGGCGCAATACCCAAGGATGGCCCATCAGCCGGAATCACACTTGCAACCGCTATGATGTCGGCGATCTCCGGTATCCCTGTAAGAAGGAATGTGGCTATGACCGGTGAAATAACATTGAGAGGCAGGGTTCTGCCGATAGGCGGGCTGAAGGAGAAGGTGCTCGCTGCTCACAGGGCCGGTGTGAATGAGGTACTGATGCCTAAGGAAAATGTCAAGGATATTGAAGAGATACCTGAGAATATCAGACAGACGATCAAACTCACTCCGGTATCCCACATGGATGAAGTGTTTAAACTTGCACTGGTTCGCATGCCTGAAGACCCTACCGAGAAGAAGATGCCAAATATGGTGGACATGGCGCAGGCTGCTGATGAAGCCGCTGTGAGTATCGAACAGTGATTTTTGGCGGATACTTCGCTGGATATAAAGAATTATGCTATAATATGTGCAGGCTTTTTTCAAAAGCCTGCATTTTCTTTACTGATACCAAAGCAAGCGTGAGGGAATAATTTGGAGGAATAAATGCTAATATTAAAGAACGCAAAGATCTATACAATGGCAGGTGCCCGGTACGATAAAGGATATGTTACCTGCGACGGGGGTAAAATTGTTGCCATCGGATCCATGGAGGATTGCCCGAAAGCGGGAAAGGACGATCAGGAGATTGATGCAGCAGGTATGGTGCTCATGCCCGGACTGGTGGATGCCCATTGCCATATCGGCATGGTGGAAGATGCCATGGGCTTTGAGGGGGATGATGTAAATGAGATGGCTGATCCCGTCACTCCCCATTTGCGCGCCATAGACGGTATCAACCAATATGACAGAGCCTTCGAGGAGGCCAGGCAGTTCGGTGTTACCACAGTGGTAACCGGTCCCGGAAGTTCCAACGTTATTGGCGGGCAGTTCACAGCTATCAAGACATGGGGCAGAACGGTTGACGAGATGATTGTCAAGGATCCATGCGCCATGAAGATAGCTTTTGGTGAGAACCCCAAAACTGTTTACAATGAGAAGCATCAGGCTCCCACCACCCGGATGACAACGGCAGCCATACTGCGGGAGCAGCTCTTCAAGGCCAGAGAATATCTTGAAGCTAAAGAGGAGTACGAAAGGGATAGGGAAGAAAACGAGAAACCCGAATTCGATATGAAGCTTGAGGCTCTTTTACCGGTGATAAGGCGGGAACTGGTCGTGAAGGCACATGCCCACAGGGCTGATGATATTGTGACAGCCATCAGAATTGCCAGAGAATTCAACCTTGATCTCACCCTGGATCATTGCACCGAGGGCTGGCTCATACCCGATGTACTTAAAGAATGCGGATGTGATGTTATTGTAGGACCGCTTCTTACCGACCGTTCCAAGATTGAGCTCAAAAACCAGTCCCTCAGGACTCCTGCGATCCTGGCGGACAGCGGGGTCAGAGTTTCTATCATGACCGATCATCCCTGCGTGCCTGTTCAGCATCTCATGCTATGTGCGGCTCTGACAGTTCGTGAGGGGATGGATAGTGAAGAGGCTCTTAAAGCTATAACCATCAATGCAGCCAGGGCTTGCCGTATTGATGACCGCGTCGGAAGCCTTGAGGTTGGAAAGGACGCTGACATGGTATTGTATACAGGCCATCCTTTTGATTACATGACCAGGGTTTATATGACCATCATTAACGGAAAGATAGCATATACTCAGGAGAAAGGTTGAGCGATGGGAAATATAACCGAAAAGTATATCTCCTGTTCGGAGGAAGAGACCCATAATTTAGGCATACAGCTGGCACGCCTCATGGGACCGGGCACAACTGTGAGCCTGGAAGGCGATCTGGGTGCTGGAAAAACTGCTCTGGTTAAGGGGATTGCCAAAGGTCTTGGTATTGAGGATACCATTACAAGCCCAACCTTCACCATTGTAAATACCTATGAGGGAGATATAAAGCTGCATCATTTTGATGTATACCGGATAGATGATCCTGAGGAGCTATATTATATCGGTTGGGATGAATACTTTAACACCAATGATGTTTGCATTGTTGAGTGGGGGGACAGGGTGCCCCAAATGCTTCCTGCGGATGCCATGCATATCAGGATCATGAGGGACCAAGCCCAGCTGAACAAAAGAACCATCTTCTTGGAAAGGCAGGATCGATCATGAGAACTCTTGCTTTAGAAACAGCCAGTCTGACAGCCTCTGTTGCCGTTGTTGAAAACGGTTGGGTACTTGGAGAGCTGACGACTTCCCATGCGAAAACCCACTCTCAACAGCTTGTTCCCATGATCCAATCCCTGATGGAACTTCTTGATCTGAAGGCAGACCAGTTTGACCTGTATGCAGCGTCCATAGGGCCTGGCTCCTTCACCGGCCTCAGGATCGGCATCGTGACGGCAAAGGGCATGGCTTATGCCCAAAAGAAACCGGTGTGCGGGATTCCCACATTGGATGCCCTTGCCTATTCGGTCAATGATTTCAACGGGGTCATCTGCCCTATGATGGATGCCAGAAACAATCAGGTCTATACGGCAGTTTACAGGAAGAATAATGGTGATTTCCGCCGTATCAGCGATTATTATGCCCTTCCCGTAATTGAGCTGGCAGGGATTCTGGCAGACTTTAGGGAAGAGATTCTTATCCTGGGGGATGGAGCGCCCCTTCATCATTCAACGGTAAAGAATGCAGTCAAATATCCGGTCTGGCAGGCCGATAAGGCACTGTTTCTTCCGAGAGCTGCCTGTACGGCACTTCTTGCAGAGAAACAGGCACAGTGCGGCACCATCTCAAGCCCCTTTGAACTTGAGCCACTCTATCTTAGAAAATCACAGGCAGAGCGTATGAGAGAATCGAATGCTTAGCCCGGTGTGAGGTCCAATATGGATGAGCATATTATTATAAGGAAAATGCGTTATTCGGATCTGGACGATCTGGAGGCTGTGGAAAAAGCTTCATTCAGCGTGCCATGGACGAGGGGCATGCTGGAGGAAGAGTATTTCAATATCCGTGCCAGGTATCGAGTCATTGAATTCCGGGGTAATATTGCCGGATATATAGGCATGTGGCGAATAATGGATGAGGGGCATATCACAAATGTGGCGGTTCGTCCGGAATTCAGGAGGAAGGGATTTGCCAGGAAACTGCTGCAGGATCTCATAGATCATGCCAGAACCAGCGGCATTAAGTCCCTGACCCTGGAAGTCCGTGTCAGTAATCTTCCAGCCATCAGGCTTTATGAGTCCTTTGGCTTTAAGGTTGAAGGGCGCAGAAAGCAGTATTATGCCGACAACAGGGAGGATGCGCTGATCATGTGGCTGAGATTGGAGTGAGAAGTGAAGGCTCCAGTTTTTCACTTCCAACTTCCCACATCTCACACCCAGCATGTCATCGCGGGGTACCGCGGTATCTCATATCGCAAACTCATATATTGGAGATAAGAAGGTAGCCATTTCTTATTCCAAACTCTAATCTCTCACATCCCACATCTATTTTGCGAGATGGCTTCGTCGACTTCGTCTACTCACAATTGCATACTAGAAGTGAGAGGTGGGAGGAGAGAGGTACCTCTAATATGTCATGGGGAATTCTCACATCTCACTTCATTTGCATAATCATATTATTATATGTCTTTTATAGAATATAGGGGTTGTCCTTATAAAACACAATGTTTTGGATGGCTTGTTTTGAGGTAAACCATGAGCAGGAAATGTATGGAAGGACGTGATGTTATGCCAGTAAAACCGCTTCCCGCTTCAGCGCTACGAAGAGAATGCGATCCGTCATTATTTGATTTTGAAAATACCGGCGGGATTACGCCTTCCAGAGACCTGATTGGCCAGCAAAGGGCCGTTGAGGCTACCGAATTTGGCCTTGCCATAGAGCTTGACGGCTATAACATCTATATGGCTGGTGAATCCGGGCAAGGGAAGACCCGCTATGCACTGGAATGTGCCCAAAGACAGGCAAGGGTCATGCCCGTACCCGATGATTGGTGCTATGTCTATAATTTCGATGACTCCAACCGTCCCAGGGCTATAAACCTTCCTGCCGGCATAGGTCGTGAGTTTAAAAAAGACATGGAAGAATTCGTAAGGATTATCGAGCAGGAGATCATAAAGGCTTTCAACGGCGATGAGTATGAAGCTGAGAGATCCCGTATCATGAAGAGGTTCCGTGACAAAAAAGACGAGTTGGTCATGAAGTTGAGCCAGGAGGCACAGGAGCGTGGATTTCGCATCAAACTGGCCAACTCGGGCATCTACTTCATGCCCCTGTTGGATGGCGAGCCCTTAAGCGAGGAGGAGTTTAAGCTTCTCGATGAGGACGTGAAGATCGAGCTTTCAAAATCTTCTGAACAACTCCAGGATCAGACCGGTGATATCATAAGAAAAATCCGGGAAATAGAATCAGATGCGGAGGAGGCCGTCAAGAAGTGGGAGAACCAGATCGCCCTTTATGCCGTTGGGATACATATAGATGACCTAAAAGAAAAATACGAACCATATCCGGCAGTTGTGGAATACCTGAACTCGGTAAGAAGCGATATTCTGGAAAACATAGAATCCTTTGTGCGTACTGACTATGGAGATGATCAGCACTCCATGCTCCTTCAGTTGATGGCCAGAAGAGGGGGCGAAGAAAACCCCTATCACCGCTACAAGGTAAATCTTCTGGTGGACAACAGCCATCTACATGGAGCTCCAGTTGTAGTAGACTATAACCCAACCTACTATAATCTGATGGGAAGATGCGAATATGAGAATGAATTCGGGACCATGACCACAGATTATACCATGATAAAGCCCGGGCTATTTCATCAGGCCAACGGGGGCTTTTTGATCCTCCAGATAAACGATGTCCTGTCCAACCCCCAATCCTTTGCAGCCATTAAAAGAACCCTGAAAACCAGGCAGATCGTCATCGAAAATATTAAGGAACAGATGGGACTGGTTGCTGTTTCAGCCCTAAAGCCCGAACCCATTCCCATCAATGTCAAAGTCATATTGGTAGGGAGCAGCGAGCTTTATCATCTTCTTTACAACTATGATCGTGATTTTAAGAAATATTTCAAGATCAAGGCAGATTTTGATGATCAAATGGACTGGAATGAGGTCAATATTGCAAAGCTCGCCCGCTACATAAGCGCCTTCTGTAACAAGGAGGGTATCCCCCATTTTGACAGGAGCGGTGTGGCTGAGGTGGTGAACTACTGCTCATGGCTGGTGCAGGATCAGAGCAAACTCACTACCCGCTTCAGTGAGATTGTCAATGTACTTGGGGAGGCAGGGACCTGGGCCAGGATCCAGAGTTCAGACCTTGTTACAGCCCAGCATGTAAAAAGGGCTATAAGTGAGAAAATGAAGCGTTCCAGTAAATATGACGAGCAACTGCTGGAACTTGTCCGTAAAGGTACCATCATGATAGATACCGACGGCTGGGTGGTAGGGCAGATCAACGGCCTTGCCGTCATTGATATGGGGGATTATACCTTTGGAAAACCCGCTAGGATCACGGCAGCCACCTTCATGGGCAAGGCCGGCATTGTAGACATTGAACGGGAAGTGGAGACTGGAGGCTATACGCATTCCAAGGGTGTTCTGATTCTGAGCGGATATATAGGAAGAAAGTATGCTCAGGATATTCCGCTTTCGCTTACCGCCAGCATCTGCTTTGAGCAGAATTACAGCGGAATTGACGGTGACAGTGCATCCTCAACAGAACTGTACGCCATTCTGTCCAGCCTGGCTGATCTTCCCATCAATCAGGGCATTGCCGTCACAGGTTCGGTTAACCAGCTTGGAATCATTCAGCCCATTGGGGGAGCAACCTTTAAGATCCAGAGCTATTTCAACATATGCAGGATAAAAGGCCTTACCGGAGAGCAGGGAGTGATAATTCCCGTGCAGAATGTCAAGAATCTGATGCTCAATGACGATGTGGTGGAAGCCGTAAAGGAAGGGACGTTTCATATCTATCCTGTCAGTACGGTTGATGAGGGTATCGAGATCCTCACCGGTGTTCCTGCCGGAGAGAAAAAATCCGACGGGACTTATCCCGAGGGCACAGTTAATGACCGGGTGTACAAAAAACTCAGGTATTTTGCCGAAACAACGGCCAAGTACAAGGAATAAGGTAAGCCAGGTGTCGGCAGCCGCCCTTTTTTCATTATCACAGAGAGCTTTAAGCGTCTTATCGCAATGCGACCTTACCTTTACGGGATCCTTTTATGTATGCAGGCTGTCTAAACTTTTGTCATTGCGAGCGGAACGGAGTGGAGCGCGGCAATCTCCGGCTTCAAAGCCCTTCTTATATTCCCACTTCTAACCTCCCACATCCATACTGTCATCGCGAACGGCAGAATGTGTGAAATTATAGGTTTCACAGGCTTTACGGGATCCCTGGAAGCACCTGCCCCTGCCTTATAAAAAAAATATAGGATTGGGCGTAAATTATTCTTGCAAATAAAATGATCCTGTAGTACAATATTACTCGCTGTGACATGGCATACGATGAAGCTGCAGATGGCAGGTGAAACAAACTGGGAACTGTAGCGGAGAATGTCCGATTCTATGAAACCGGGCGACAAGTCACTGTACATCATGCATGTTATCACAATTTGTATGTTTGTATCGTGGCCCAGGATAAATCTGGGCTTTTACTATGATTAAACATGGAACACCCGGCAGAGTGTACAGAGAACAGCTTGTTGCGCCAGCAGAATCATAACTTGAGGAGGTTTGTATATGGCGAACAAACAGAAAATCAGAATCAGGCTGAAGGCTTTTGATCATCAGGTTATTGATCAGTCAGCCGAGAAGATTGTCGAGACTGCAAAGAGAACGGGTGCTAAGGTTTCGGGGCCTGTACCCCTTCCCACAAGGAAGGAAATCGTAACCATACTTAGGGCTCCCCATAAGTATAAGGACTCTCGCGAGCAGTTTGAGATGAGAACACACAAGAGACTTATCGATATACTTATGCCTACACCAAAGACGGTTGACGCACTTATGAGGCTGGATCTTCCGGCAGGAGTGGATATCGAAATTAAACTCTAGGAATGGATGATGTTAAGTTCAGCATGGCTGAACCAATGACAGGAGGTATTTAAAAGATGAAAAAATGCATGCTTGGTAAAAAGATAGGTATGACTCAGGTATTTACCGAAAACGGCGATATGCTGCCGGTTACCGTTATTGCCGCTGGGCCTGTATCGGTTGTTCAGAAGAAAACCGAGGAGATTGACGGATATAATGCCATCAAGGTGGGCTATGAAGACATCCCGGCCAAAAGGCTCAACAAGCCCGAAAAAGGTCAGTTCGAAAAGGCTAAGACCTCCACAAAGAGATATCTCAGGGAATTCAGGCTTGATGATATCTCCGGTTACGAAGTGGGAAGTGTCATCAAAGTTGAGGACATGTTCCAGGATGGCGACAAGGTTGATGTCTCCGGTATTTCCAAGGGTAAGGGCTTTGCAGGAACGGTAAAGCGTTTTGGAACAGGACGGGGTCGTATGTCCCACGGTTCGGGCTATCACAGAGGCATTGGCTCCATGGGCGGCACTTCCGATCCGAGCCGTATTTTCAAGGGAAAAGGCATGCCGGGCCATATGGGAGCTGAAAAAGTGACCGTTCAGAATCTGTCGATTGTAAAGGTAGACGCTGAAAGAGGACTTTTGCTCGTTAAGGGCGCAGTACCCGGTCCAAAGGGCGGCCTCCTTGTGATCAAGAATTCGGTAAAGGCATAACGAAAGACTAGCTCGGAAGGAGGATAAAATATGCCAAAAGTAGATGTTTATAATATGGACGGCCAAAAGGTCGGCGATATGATTCTCAGTGATGACGTATTCGGCGTGGAAGTAAATAAGACGGCAATGCATGCCGCAGTTGTGAACATTCTTGCCAATGCAAGGCAGGGCACTCAGTCCACCAAAACAAGGGCGGAAGTAAGAGGCGGTGGAAGGAAACCCTGGAGACAGAAGGGAACCGGTCGTGCCCGTCATGGCAGTATTCGCTCTCCCCAGTGGGTGGGCGGCGGTGTTGCTTTAGGGCCCAGACCCAGAAGCTACAGCTATACCCTGCCAAAGAAGGTTAAGAGACTGGCTCTTAAAAGCGCTCTTACCAGCAAGGTTCTCGAGAACAACATGATGGTTTTGGACGAGTTGAAGCTTGAAGCCATCAAGACCAAGGAAATGGCAAAGGTATTGGACAAACTGAATGTGGATGCATCAGCTTTGATCGTGCTTCCCGCAGTGGACGAAAATGTCATCAAGTCTTCCAGAAATATAAGAGGTGTGAAGACTGCTCTGGTGAACACCATCAATACCTACGACATTCTCAGGTACAAGAAGTTTATTGTCACCAGGGAAGCCATTGCAAAGATTGAGGAGGTGTATGCATAATGAGACGCGCGGAAGATATCATTATTCGCCCGTACATTACCGAGAAGAGCAATCTGGAGATAGCCGAAGGCAAGTACACCTTTATCGTAGATAAAAAGTCCACAAAGACAGAGATCAAGGGCGCCGTTGAGAAGCTTTTCCAGGTAAAGGTTCTGGCAGTCAATACCATGAACTACCAGGGCAAGGAAAAGCGAATGGGCGTTCATGTGGGTAAGACCGAAGCCTTCAAGAAGGCTATTGTAACCATCGACACCGATCCTCAGCCAGTGACCTATATGGGCAAGGGCGGCAAAGAGATCACTACCGCCAAGAAATACAAGACAACCATTGAAGAGTTCGGTGTAGGCCAGTAATTATTGAAGTATAAGATTTCGGACAAGTCGGAGATATAGGATCTGCACTCGTCCTGATAACGGCTTGTTCCCAACATTATAAAGGAGTGGAAGAAAGAAATGTCAGTAAAGAAATACAATCCTACATCTCCTGCAAGAAGATTTATGTCTGTATCGACATTTGAGGAGATTACCAGGAAGGATCCGGAGAAGAGCCTTCTTGCTCCGCGGAAAAGAAAGGGCGGAAGAAACTCCTACGGAAGGATAACCGTACGCCATCGCGGCGGCGGCGCAAAGCAGAAGTACAGAATTATAGACTTTAAGAGGGATAAGGACAGTATTCCCGCAAAGGTTTCGGCCATTGAATACGATCCTAACAGATCGGCCCGCATTGCTTTGCTCACCTATATTGACGGCGAGCGGAGATATATTCTTGCACCCGATGGGCTAAAAGTGGGCGATCAGGTGGTTTCGGGACCGGATGCAGATATCAAGCTGGGTAATGCGCTGCCTCTGGAGAATATTCCTCTGGGTACAGTTATACACAACATTGAGTTAAAGCCTGGTAAAGGTGGTCAGCTTGTTCGTGCAGCAGGAAACCTTGCTCAGCTCATGGCTAAGGAAGGTGGTTATGCTCAGATCAGGCTTCCATCCGGAGAGGTTCGGAAGGTCAACATCCGTTGCAAGGCAACCATTGGTCAGGTGGGAAATGTCGAGCATGAGAATATTTCAATCGGCAAGGCCGGCAGAAAGCGCTGGATGGGCTTCAGACCAACCGTTCGCGGTGTCGTCATGAATCCCAGCGACCATCCTCACGGTGGTGGCGAAGGCAAATCCCCCATCGGTATGCCAAGTCCTGTTACACCTTGGGGTAAGCCGACACTCGGTTACAAGACCCGTAAGAAGAACAAGCAGAGCGATAAACTAATTGTTAAGAGACGCAACAGCAAGTAGTATGCTGGAAGGAGGTTTGTACCGTGGGTAGATCGCTGAAAAAAGGTCCTTTTGTTGATGAAAGGCTTTTATCCAGAATTGTCGACATGAATGATAAAAACGAGAATAGGGTTATAAAAACCTGGTCCCGTGCATCCACTATCTTTCCACAGATGGTCGGTCACACAATTGCAGTCCATGATGGCCGCAAGCATGTACCGGTATATATAACCGAGGATATGGTTGGCCACAAACTTGGAGAGTTTGCTCCTACCCGTACCTACAGAGGCCACGGTAAGGACGAAAAGGGCTCAAAACTTAAGAGGTAAGTACTTTCTGAAGTGGAAGGAGGAATTGACTTGGGCAGAAAGGTTATGTCCAAAGAGGAGCTTCTCGAGAAAAAAGAAGAGCTGCTCGAACAGTACGGCAAGAGCCGCAGAAAATCCAATAAGCTTCCCGTTCTGACAAAGAAGGAGCGGAAGGTTCTTGGTATCGGTAAGGACGAAGGCAGAGCTGTTGTGAAGCATGCCAGGGTTTCCACCAGAAAGGCCAAGCTGGTTATTGATCTTATAAGAAATAAGGGAATTGATGAAGCTTACGCTATATTGAAGTATACGCCCAGGAAAGCATCAGAGATTCTGTACAAGCTGCTGAAGTCTGCAGAAGCCAATGCGGTCAACAACAACGAACTTGATAGAGACAGCTTGTATGTATCGGAAATATATGCAGAGCAAGGACCAACCCTGAAAAGGATCAGGCCAAGAGCACAGGGTCGGGCGTTCAGGATCCGCAAGAGAACCAGCCATATTACAGTGGTTCTCAAGGAAAAGGCTAAATAGGGAGGTTGCAGAATGGGCCAGAAAGTAAATCCGCACGGACTGAGAATTGGAATCATTAAGGACTGGGATACAAAATGGTATGCCAACGCTAAGGACTACAGCAGCTTCCTGGTTGAGGATTTCAAGCTTCGGAAGTTTATTAAGAAAAAGCTTTATATCGCAGGGATTGCCAGAATAGAGATCGAGCGGGCGGCAGCCAAGGTAAAAATCAATATTCACACCGCCAAGCCCGGTATCATTATTGGCAAGCAGGGAGCGGGCATAGAAGCCCTCAGGAAGGAACTTGAGAAGATGACTGGTAAGAGCGTTCTTCTCAACATCACTGAGATAAAGTCTCCCGAAACAAATGCACAATTGGTTGCTGAGAATATTGCCTCGCAATTGGAGAAACGAATTTCGTTCCGCCGTGCCATGAAGCAGGCAATGTCAAGAGCCATGAAATTTGGCGCAAAGGGTATCAAAACCCAGGTTTCCGGAAGGTTGGGCGGTGCTGAAATCGCTCGTGTTGAGCACTACCACGAAGGCACTATTCCTTTGCAGACACTGCGTGCAGACATCGACTATGGTTTTGCAGAAGCCGACACAACCTATGGGAAAATAGGTGTTAAGGTTTGGATTTATAAGGGCGAGGTTCTTCCCAGCAAGAAGAAGGAGAAGAAGGAAGGGGGAGAAGCATAATGCTAATGCCTAAGAGAGTTAAATACAGAAGGGTCCAGAGAGGGCGCATGACCGGTAAGGCAACCCGCGGCAATACCATTGCATACGGTGAGTTCGGATTGCAGGCCACAGAACCGGCATGGATCACAAGCAATCAGATTGAAGCAGCTCGTGTTGCCATGACCCGTTTTGTAAGAAGAGGCGGGCATGTCTGGATTAAGATTTTCCCAGACAAGCCGGTTACCCAAAAGCCTGCCGAGACTCGTATGGGTTCAGGTAAAGGATCCCCCGAGTACTGGGTGGCCGTTGTCAAGCCGGGGCGCGTATTGTTTGAAATCGCAGGCGTTCCGGAAGATATAGCCAGGGAAGCATTAAGACTTGCGTCCCACAAGTTGCCTGTAAAGTGCAAGATCATAGCACGTAACGAAGAGGTAGGTGTATAGAATGAAAGCTTCTGATCTGAAAGAGCTCAGGGAAAAGACGCGTGACGAACTCAATGAGGAGCTCAACGAACTCAAGGCCGAATTGTTTAAGCTAAGGTTCCAGCATGCTACAAGCCAGCTTGAGAATCCTATGAAGCTGAAGGCAGTAAAGAAGGATATCGCACGGGTGAAGACTATCATTCGTGAAAAGGAACTTGCAACAAGGAAGGCTTAATGGGCCTTTAAACCGGAAGGAGGTTTGTTTCGCGTGGCTGAAAGGAATTTGAGGAAAACCCGAATTGGAAGGGTTGTAAGTGATAAAATGGATAAAACCATTGTCGTGGCTGTTGAGGATAATGTAAAGCATCCGCTTTACAAGAAGATCATGAAGAGAACAACCAAGTTCAAGGCCCATGACGAAAATAATGAATGCAATATCGGTGATCGCGTTGAGATTATGGAAACCAGACCGCTGAGCAGGGACAAGAGATGGCGTTTGGTTAAGATCATCGAGAAAGCGAAGTAAGAGGAGGCGCAGGAAATGATTCAAGCACAGACATATTTGAAGTCGGCTGACAACACTGGCGCCAAGGAATTGATGTGCATAAAAGTCCTGGGCGGTTCAAAAAGAAAATATGCCAACATAGGCGATGTGATCGTCTGTTCGGTTAAAAACGCAACGCCCGGCGGTGTTGTCAAGAAAGGTGAAATTGTAAGAGCGGTTATTGTTCGTTCGGTTAAGGGATTGAAAAGACCGGACGGTTCGCTGATACGCTTTGATGAGAATGCGGCTGTTATTCTCAAGGACGATGGCAGCCCAAGAGGAACCCGTATTTTTGGCCCCGTTGCAAGGGAACTCAGGGAAAAGGACTACATGAAGATTATTTCTCTTGCGCCGGAAGTGCTGTAAGGAAGGAGGCTTGACTCATGGGAAAAGTACACGTTAAAAAAGGAGATATGGTATACGTACTCAGCGGCAAGGACGGCGGGAAAAAAGGAAAAGTTCTCGATGTGGATCACATTGAGCACAAGGTCGTTGTTGAAGGCGTGAATATCGTTACCAAGCATGTTAAGCCGAGACCGAATAAGGGTTTTCAGGGCGGACTGGTTCACCAGGAAGCTCCCATTTATGCTGATAAGGTCATGCTCATCTGCGAGAAATGCGGTGTTCCAACCAAAGTAGGCAGGAAAGTTCTCGAAAACGGTGGGAAAGCGCGGATCTGCAAGAAATGCGGAGAAGAAATTGATATTATCAGAGAAGGTAAAGAATAATCCTTAAGGAGGTTGAAGAGAGCATGCCTAGATTGCTTGACAAATATAAATCAGAAGTGGCTCCGGCGCTTCAGGCAAAATTTAATTACAAGAGCCCCATGCAGATCCCGAAGCTTGTAAAGGTTGTTCTCAATATGGGAGTTGGGGATGTTAAGGAAAATCCAAAGTCCATTGAGAACGCAGCCAACGAGCTTGCTGTCATTACTGGTCAAAAGGCGGTAGTTACCAAGGCTAAAAAATCTGTTGCCGCATTTAGGCTCCGTGAAGGCATGAGCATCGGCTGCAAGGTAACACTGCGCGGAGACAGGATGTACGAGTTTGTGGATAAGCTATTCAATGTTGGTCTTCCAAGGGTAAGAGACTTTAGGGGTATTAACCCGGATTCCTTTGATGGAAGAGGAAATTTCACCATGGGAATAAAGGAACAGCTTATCTTTCCTGAAATTGAATATGACAAGGTAGAAAAGGTGCGTGGTATGGACATCACATTTGTTACCACAGCCAAGACCGATGAAGAGGCAAAAGAATTGCTGTCGCTTCTCGGAATGCCATTTGCCAGGAGCTAAAGGAGGTATTTGTAGTGGCAAAGAAATCCATGATATTAAAGCAGCAAAGAAAACCCAAATTCTCGACACGATACTACAATCGTTGCAAGCTCTGTGGCAGACCACATGCGTATCTAAGAAAATTTGGCATTTGCCGTATTTGCTTCAGGGAACTGGCATACAAGGGTCAGATTCCTGGTGTAAAGAAGGCAAGTTGGTAACAGTCGCGAAAGGAGGTCTGTAACAATGCATGCAACCGATGTAATTGCAGATATGCTGACAAGAATCAGAAATGCAGCAGATGCAAAGCATGAAACCGTTGATATTCCTGCATCAAAACTTAAGAGGCAGATTGCACAGATCCTGCTGGATGAAGGATATATCAGGGAAATCGCCGATATAGATGATAAGAAACAGGGAATTATCAGAGTAACCCTTAAGTATGTTGATAACAAGAAGAATGTCATAACCGGCATTAAGAGAATCAGCAAACCCGGCTTGAGGGTATATGCCGGTAAAAACGAAATACCCAAGGTTCTTGGAGGCCTGGGAATCGCTATTGTTTCCACATCAAAGGGAATTGTAACAGATAAGGAAGCAAGAAGGCTTGGCGTTGGTGGCGAAGTTCTTGCCTTTGTCTGGTAACAACAAAACTTATTATTATGTAGTTCTGAAAAGAACAGAAATCTGTTCTCAATCTAAGGACTGGAGGTGCACACAATATGTCTCGTATAGGCAGAATGCCGGTAGAGATCCCGGCAGGTGTGGATGTTAAGATCAACGGTCAGGAAGTGACAGTTAAAGGACCCAAGGGTACCCTGGTTGAAACATTCCACAGTAATATGGTCATTAAGAAAGAAGGAAACACCCTGGTTGTCACCAGACCCAATGATGAAAAAACAAACCGTGCTTTGCATGGCTTGACAAGGTCATTGCTCAGCAATATGGTAACAGGTGTTACGCAGGGTTTCGAGAAGCATCTTGAGATTGTGGGCGTTGGATTCAGAGCCCAAAAACAAGGTAAGAAGCTCGTTCTGACTCTCGGATATTCCCATCCTGTTGAGATGGAGGAGCCGGCTGGAATTACCATTGAAGTACCGTCGCCCGATAAGATTATCGTTAAAGGCGCAGATAAGCAGGCTGTGGGTGAAGTTGCAGCCAAGATTCGTATGAAACGTCCGCCTGAGCCGTATAAGGGCAAGGGAATCAAGTACGCTGGTGAAGTCATTATCCGCAAGGAAGGCAAGGCCGGTAAATAAGAGAGGAGAGTGAGTGTGGAATGATCAAGCAAATTGACAGGAACAAAGTCAGAATCCGTAAGCATGTACGGGTGCGCAAAAAGATTGCAGGCACATCCGAGAAGCCACGGCTCTGTGTTTTCAGAAGCGCTAAGCATATATATGCACAGATTATCGATGATATAAAAGGCACCACTCTTGTTGCTGCTTCCACTCTTGATGAGGCCCTGAAGGGAAAGTTTGCAAACGCAGGCAATAAAGCGGCGGCCAGAGAAGTGGGAAAGCTGATCGGTAATAAGGCTTTGGAAAAAGGAATTAAACAGGTAGTTTTCGACAGAGGCGGCTACCTTTATCATGGCAGGGTTAAAGAACTGGCTGATGGTGCAAGAGAAGCCGGTCTGGATTTTTAATCCGGATTTCCGAGTAAGGAGGGAAACACATTGCAGAAGATTGATCCAAATACTCTGGACCTAAAGGAAAAGGTAGTGAATATAAGCCGTGTCACCAAGGTTGTAAAGGGTGGTAGGAACTTCCGTTTCAGCGCTCTGGTCGTAGTAGGCGACGAAAATGGATATGTGGGTGTCGGCAGCGGAAAGGCAACAGAAATTCCTGATGCTATTCGCAAGGGTATAGAAGATGCAAAGAAAAACCTGATCTTCATACCTATGGAGAACACCACCATTCCTCATGAGATTTTGGGTGTATACGGTGCAGGCAGGGTTTTACTGAAGCCGGGCCAGGAAGGTACCGGTGTTATTGCCGGCGGACCTGTGAGAGCCGTCTTGGAACTTGCGGGTGTACGCGATATTTACACAAAATCTTTGGGATCCAATAATCCGACCAATATGGTCAGGGCCACCATGGACGGACTTTCAAGGCTGATGACCCTTGAGAAGGTGGCCAAGCTCAGAGGCAAGAGCGTTGAAGAAATCCGGGATTAGGAGGTAGCTTTCAATGGGCAATTTAAAAATTACTCTGAAAAAGAGTACAATAAGGGCGAAACAAGATCAGAAGGCTACGATAGCCGCTCTCGGTCTTCGCAAAATTGGACAGACCGTTGAACAGAAGGACAATCCTCAGATTCGCGGAATGATCGAAAAGGTATCACATCTAGTGAGTGTTGAGGAAGCGTAAAGGAGGTGCGACCGGTGAGCTTGCATGAATTGAAATCTGGAGCGCCTAATAAGGCTCCCAAGAGAAAAGGAAGAGGCTACGGTTCTGGTAACGGTTTAACTGCCGGCAGGGGATCAAAAGGCCAGAAGGCAAGATCTGGCGGCGGTGTAAAACCAGGCTTTGAGGGCGGCCAGATGCCTCTTTACAGAAGAGTCCCCAAGAGAGGCTTTAACAACTATGAATTCAGAAAGGTGTATTCCGAAGTGAAGCTATCAGACCTGGAGGTTTTTGAGAATGGCACTGAGGTTACAGCCGAACTATTAAAGGCAAACGGTATCATCAAGAAGATCAATGACGGCATTGTCATTTTAGGTAACGGCAATCTGACAAAGAAATTGAATGTTAAGGCTGCCAGATTTACAAAAACAGCTTCCGAAAAGATTCAAGCTTTAGGAGGAAAGGCAGAGGTGGTATAAATGGAAAACTTTCTGACCCCACTCAAAAGCGCTTGGAAGATTCCGGATTTGAAGAAGAAGATCCTTGCTAGTTTCTTGCTTCTTCTTGTCTATCGAGTGGGTGTGTACATCCCTGTCCCCGGACTGAGCGATGTAGCACTGAGAGAATTGGCTCAAGGCCAGGGTGGACTGTTTGGTTTTCTGAACATCATTGGCGGCGGCGCATTTGAACGGGCAAGTATATTTGCCATGTCCATCACTCCTTATATTAATGCATCAATTATTATGCAGCTTTTGACCATAGCCATTCCCGCTCTGGAAAGGCTCCAGAAGGAAGGCGAGGAAGGAAGGAAGAAGCTGGCCCAATGGGTGCGCTACGGAACAGTGATACTTGGTTTCCTTCAGGCCACTTTCACATATATTGGGTTCAGGGGCGCCATTGTGAAGCCCAGCACTATTTCATTCCTGACTATCACCTTTGCTCTTACAGCAGGTACCGCCTTTATCATGTGGTTGGGCGAGCAGATAAATGAATATGGAATAGGCAATGGTATATCGCTCATCATCTTTGTCAACATTATTTCAAGAGCTCCTGATGGTGCAAGCGCATTGTACGGCATTGTGAAGGCATATGCCTATGATGGGAAGCTTGCCATCGGTATACTGATATTAGCAGCTATTGTGGTGGTCTTTGTGGCCGTCATCATGTTTGTCATTTGGGTTACACAGGCAGAGAGAAGGATTCCTGTGCAGTATGCCAAGAGAGTGGTTGGAAGGAAAATGTATGGAGGCCAGAGCACACATATCCCAATGAAGGTGAATGTGGCCGGCGTTATCCCCATCATCTTTGCCATGTCCATACTGGCGTTCTTCCCCACCATTATTGGTTTGGTGGCGCCCAATACAACCAGCAAGTTCCTTCTGGCTCTCATGAACTTTAACAGGAGCCCGGTATATATGCTGGTATACGGACTGCTTATCCTGTTCTTCACCTTTTTCTACACCATCATGGTGTTTAATCCGGTGGAGTTGGCAAACAACATCAGGAAAAACGGCGGGTTTATTCCAGGAATACGCCCGGGTAAGCCTACCTCGGAATACATTGCAAAAGTACTGAACCGCATTACATGGTTCGGTGCATTCTTCCTGGCTGTGGTTGCTGTATTACCCATCTTGCTTGGGTTCGTCACCGGTCTCCACAACATGTGGTTCGGCGGCACATCTGTACTTATCATGGTTGGCGTTGCCCTGGAGACCATGAAGCAGGTAGAATCACAGTTGATGATGAGGCATTACAAAGGTTTTCTGGATTAATAAAGTAAAGTTGCGGTACAAAATGGCGGATGATTGTACCATCCGCTTTTGCCGCTTCTGTTGGGAAATATGATATGATTGCTTGCTAAATACTATGATGAATGAGGCTGGTTTATTCTATGAGACTGATACTTCTGGGCCCACCCGGAGCAGGCAAGGGAACACAGGCTGCATTATTGTCCGGGGCTCTCAAGGTTCCCCATATATCGACGGGTGATATCTTCAGGTCAAATATCAAGGAGAAAACCAAGCTTGGAAAGCTAGTTTCGGGGATTCTCGAATCGGGCGGGCTTGTTCCTGATGATGTGACCTGTGAGATTGTCAAAGACAGACTGATGAAGGATGATTGCCATAACGGTTTTATTTTGGACGGTTTTCCCAGAACCCTTCCTCAGGCTGAGATGTTTGAGAGCATGCTAAGTGAAAATAACCAAAGGATTGACGCAGTGATCAACATATCCCTCGATGATGCCGTGGTTGTAAAACGGATGTCGGGAAGAAGGATGTGTCCCTGCGGGAAGGTCTATCATGTGTTAAGTCACCCGCCCAAGAAGGAGGGCGTATGTGATTCTTGCGGATCGCCCCTTTATATTAGGGATGACGACCGTGAAGAAACCGTGCTCAACCGCCTTAAGACCTACCATGACCAGACCAGTCCTCTGATTGATTTTTACAGCAGGCGGGGATTGCTCATTGAGATTGACGGTGATAAGCCGATAGACTCAATTTTTCAGGATATTTTAACGGCTCTTGGTCGGGAATCGGATGGAGTATAAATATGATCAGTATCAAATCCCAAAGGGAGCTTGACAGTATGAGAAAAGCCGGCGAGGTTGTCATGCTCGTCCATAAAAGGCTGGAGGAGATGATTGCGCCGGGTGTGACCACCAAGGAATTGGACAGGGTTGCAGCTGAAGTGATTAAAAGCAAAGGAGCTGTTCCTTCCTTCAGAGGTGTCCCATGTCCCTATGGTGGGATTGATTTTCCGGGGGTTATATGTGCTTCGATCAATAATGAAGTTATTCATGGCATTCCCGGAAACAGGGTAATGGAAGACGGAGATATCATCAGTATTGATACAGGTGCCATACTTGACGGTTTTCATGGTGATGCTGCCCGAACATACCCTGTAGGTTCTGTATCACCTGAGGCCCTCAGGCTGATCAGTGTAACCGAAGAAGCCTTCAACAGAGGAATGGCTCAAGCCGTGGAAGGAAATCGTATAAGGGATATTTCCAGAGCGATACAAAGCTATGTTGAGGAGAATGGCTTTTCGGTGGTAAGGGATTATGTCGGCCATGGTATCGGCAGGGAGATGCATGAGGAACCACAGATTCCAAACTATGTTTCCTCATACAGGGGAGTCCGGCTCACTGCGGGGATGACCCTTGCCATAGAGCCCATGGTAAATGCAGGTACCTGGCAGGTAAGTGTACTGGATGACAGATGGACGGTTGTAACCGCTGATGGCAGCTTATCGGCACATCACGAGAATACTATTGCCGTTACTGACAAAGGCCCTAAAATACTTACCGCTCTTTATTAAATTTGCTGAAACTGAATTAGAATGTTGAAAAAACAGAGAAGATCATATAGAATATAGACTTGGGCTTTAGTCCGGAAACGGGGTGAATGGCTTGGATGCCGTAATAGGACGCTTCGTGTGGTCCAAGGCCGGCAGGGATAAAGACAGGCTCTTTGTCATTATCGATATAGCAGATGATGCCCATGTACTGATTGCAGATGGTGATTTAAGGCCTGTAAGTAAACCAAAAAAGAAAAAGCTTAAACATTTAAAGGTTACTCAAAAGATAGCAGAAGAGATATCTCAAACGGTTATTAATCGGAAGAGGCTTACCGATGACGATTTGAGAAAAGCTGTTCAAGGATATTTAATGGAACAAACGGATGATTCTGTGAGCGAGGAGGGTTAAAGTGTCAAAGGAAGATGTAATAGAACTGGAAGGTACAGTTCTGGAAGCGCTGCCGAACGCCATGTTTAGAGTGCAGCTTGAGAACGGGCATGTTATTCTCGCCCATATATCCGGAAAGCTCAGAATGAATTATATTCGAATTCTTCCTGGAGATAAGGTTACAGTTGAGATGTCCACATATGACCTCTCACGCGGCAGGATTACATGGAGAGGCAAATCGTGATTTCTTAAGCCAGCATGATTGGAGGAACAGACTATGAAAGTAAAACCATCGGTTAGAAAAATTTGTGAGAAATGCAAGATCATCCGCAGGAAAGGCCGCGTTATGGTCATCTGTGCAAATCCCAAGCATAAGCAGAGGCAGGGCTAAAATAAAAGGGATTTTATTGGATTGACAGCCGGCGGCTTTAGCGCGCCGGTAGCAATTCAAAGCAGGATATCTGGCATTACACATAAGTAAAAAGGGATGAGCTCCATATTCTTATAAGACTATGGGAAATACCTCAGCATAAGGGCCATCCGCTTCCATGTTACTGCCTGGATGACGGTTGGCCTTGAAATGAGGGTAGTTTGCGGGTATTTACCGCAATGGACTCTTGGGTCGTGTCAATGGATTTCCTTATGATACCAATGGACCGGTCTAAGTATATACAATTTTGGGAAAAATGATTTTTGTATGGCGGCTGATCCCTATGGGTTTATGAAACCCTGGGGAGCATGCAAAGATCTTTATCATATAAAGCTAAACCCAAACAGAAACAGCAATTAACAAACAGCTAACCAATCGGAGGTGTAGTGAATTGGCTCGTATAGCAGGTGTTGACTTGCCAAGAGAAAAAAGAGTTGAAATCGGCCTGACGTATATCTTCGGAATAGGGAGAAGTCGCTCTCTGGAGATACTCGGGAAAACAGGTGTTAATCCCGATACACGCGTACGCGATTTGACAGATGATGAGATCAGCAAACTCCGCGAAACCATTGAAAAGGAATATACCGTTGAAGGTGACCTGAGAAGAGAGGTTGCACTTAACATAAAGCGTCTTGTTGAGATTAGGTGTTATCGCGGAATCAGGCATAGAATGGGTCTGCCGGTTCGCGGTCAGAGGACCAAGACCAATGCCAGGACCAGAAAGGGTCCCAGAAAGACCATTGCCAATAAGAAGAAGTAATCGGGAGGTCGATGAATAAAGATGGCAGCGAGAGTTGTTAGAAGATCGAGGAAGAGGAAGGAAAAGAAGAATATTGAACGTGGCGCAGCCCATATTCGTTCCTCTTTCAATAATACAATAGTTACTATAACCGATGTACAGGGTAATGCTCTTTCCTGGGCAAGCGCAGGCGGGCTCGGTTTTAGAGGTTCAAAGAAGAGCACACCCTTTGCGGCTCAGCAGGCCGCTGAGACAGCAGCAAGAGCTGCTATGGAACACGGTCTGAAAACCGTTTCGGTATATGTGAAGGGACCTGGTTCAGGTCGCGAGGCTGCGATCAGGGCGCTTCAGGCAGCCGGGCTTGAGGTTAACTCCATCAAGGATGTAACCCCGATCCCCCACAATGGCTGCAGACCGCCTAAGAGAAGAAGGGTTTAATGGAGGTGTAGCAATAAATGGCAAGATATACCGATGCATCTTGTAGGCTCTGCAGAAGGGAAGGGCAGAAACTCTTTCTCAAGGGCGAGAGATGTTATGGCAATAAATGCGCTATTGGCAGACGGGCTTATGCTCCCGGTCAGCATGGCGCACAGAGGAAAAAGCTTTCAGAATATGGTTTGCAGTTGCGTGAAAAGCAAAAGGCAAAAAGGTTTTACGGCCTTCTTGAAAGCCAGTTCAGGAAGTATTTTGATATGGCTGCACGCAAGAAGGGTATCACAGGCGAGCTTTTGCTGCAGATACTGGAAACCAGGCTTGATAACGTGGTTTACAGGATGGGATTTGGGACAACCCGTGCCGAAGCCCGTCAGCTCGTGAGACATGGTCATTTCCAGGTTAACGGGAAACGTGTGAACATTCCCTCATACCTTGTAAAAGTGAATGACGCCATCACCGTAAAGGAAAAAAGCAAGAAACTGGCAAGGTTCAAGGAGATCCTTGATGTTACGGGCTCGAAGATTGTACCAAGCTGGCTTGAAGTAGATCAGGAAAACCTTACGGGCAAGGTTGTTGCACTGCCTGCCAGGGAGGATATCGACCTCCAGGTACAAGAGCATTTGATCGTAGAGTTGTACTCGAAGTAAGCCAATATCTCTTGTGCCCAGAATTCTAATAACCCAAGGAGGGTTGATAAATGATCGAAATTGAGAAGCCAAGGATTGAATGCGTAGAGAGTGCGGAGGATCATTCCTACGGGAAATTCGTCATAGAGCCCCTGGAGAGAGGTTATGGTATTACGTTGGGGAATTCCCTGAGAAGAATATTGCTTTCATCTCTTCCGGGAGTAGCCGTTACGTCCATAAAAATTGACGGTGTGCTGCATGAATTTACCACCATCCCTGGAGTAGTTGAGGATATGACTGAGATCATCCTTAACATCAAGGAACTTCGATTTAAGCTCCACTGTGAGGAGCCCAAGACCCTGTATATCGACTACGAAGGGGAAGGCGCGATAAAGGCGTCTGATATCAAGCCGGATTCAGATGTTGAGATTTTAAATCCGGATTTGCATATCGCCACAGTGAACGGTACAAGCAGGTTTTTTATGGAGATTAATGTGAGCCATGGCAGGGGATATGTTCCAGCTGAAAGGAACAAGCTTCCCAATCAGCCCATCGGCATTATACCCGTTGACTCCATCTATACACCTGTGAGAAAGGTTAACTATACTGTTGAGAACACGCGTGTCGGACAGATTACCGACTACGATAAGCTGAGCATCGAAGTGTGGACAGACGGTTCCATTGCTCCTGATGAAGCCATCAGCCTTGGAGCCAAGATTATGAGCGATCATCTTGACCTTTTCATAAACCTGACCGACAGGGCGAAGAATGCGGAAATTCTTGTTGAGAAGGGTGAACCCGAAAGAGACAAGATTCTGGAGATGACCATCGAGGAACTGGATCTCTCGGTGAGATCATATAACTGTTTGAAGAGAGCCGGCATCAATACTGTTGAGGATCTGATCAGCAAGACTGAAGAAGAGATGATGAAGGTCAGGAATCTCGGGCGTAAATCGCTTGAAGAAGTGGTTACGAAATTGGATGCTCTGGGCTTGAAACTTGCTCCATCCGAAGATTAACGAGTACTAGGGAGGGAAATAAAAATGCCTGCACATAGGAAACTTGGACGGCCTACAGATCAGCGCAAAGCCATGCTGAAGGGCCTGGTAACCTCTCTGATCCAGCATGGCCGGATAGAGACAACCGAAACGAGAGCAAAGGAAGTTAAAAATATCGCTGAAAAACTTATTACTCTTGCTGTAAAGGAATGCGATAATTTTACATCCAAGAATGTTAGCGTCACTGTTCCGGTTGTTGACAGCAAAGGCCGTAAAATGCTGAAGACTGTGACCAGCAAGAATGGTAACAAGTATGAAGTAGTAGAGAGGGAAAAGAAGGAAGAACTGAGGACTGTTGATGCTCCTTCAAGGCTTGCAGCAAGAAGGATAGTCATGAACTGGGTTTACAGGGTAAAGGATGAGGACGGTAAAACCATAAGCCTTACCAACAAGCTATTTGATGAGATAGCTCCTAAATATAAGGACAGAAAAGGCGGATATACCCGCATCTACAAACTTGGCCCAAGAAGAGGCGACGGCGCAGAAGTAGTTGTGCTGGAGCTGGTATAAACACTATTGAATAATGATTACTTAAGCGATGGAGAGCGGGCAGGGATTCCGTTCTCCATTTGTTCTTTTACATACCGGTATGATTTTGGCATATTATTTTCAAACATATGGCAACTTCACTGGTCAGGGGATAAAGATGATTGAGTTTAGGGATGTCTATTTTGAATACGGATCACAATCTGTAGATCAGCCCGTAACGCAGGCCATTAACGGTGTAACCGAACGCATCTGTGAGGGCGAATTTGTTGTGGTGCTAGGAAGAAACGGTTCCGGTAAATCCACCATGGCTCGCTTGATGAATGCCCTTTTGCTGCCCACCGGTGGTACCGTGTGGGTGGAGGGCATGAACACCTCTGAGGGTGAAATGATATGGGAGATCAGAAAAACACTGGGAATGGTCTTCCAGAATCCTGATAATCAGATTGTAGCGACAACCGTTGAGGAGGATCTGGCATTTGGTCCCGAAAACCTGGGTGTGGAGCCGCTAGAAATAAGAAAGCGCATTGATGAAGCCGCAAGATATGTGGGTATGGAAGAGCATATGGGGCATTCTCCCCACATGCTTTCAGGAGGCCAGAAACAGCGCGTCGCCATAGCCGGCATATTGGCCATGGAACCAAAATGCATTGTGCTGGATGAATCCACATCAATGCTGGATCCAAGAGGTAGAAAAGAGGTATTAGACCTTGTCCGGACTCTCAACAGGGACAGAAAAATAACCATTATCCTCATCACCCATCACATGGAGGAGGCAGTTTTTGCCGACAGGGTAATGGTCATGGACAGTGGGCGCATTATAATGAAGGGTACACCAGGGGAGATTTTCTCTCGGGTGGACCAACTGAAAGAGGCAGGGCTCAGTGTGCCCCATGTCACGCAGCTCATGCATGAACTGAAATTTAGAGGTATTGTCCGCGGAGGAACCACTCTTACCCTTGAAGAGGCGGAAGAAAGCCTGAAAGGGGTTTTAGTCAAAGCAGAAAGAAAAGCGGATGTCATTCAGGACTCAGCCGTAACCCGGGAATCTGGGGAAGCAATTGTACGGATCAGGGAACTGACCCATATCTATATGCCCGGAACTACCTTTGAACGAAAAGCCCTGGACGGGGTTAGCATGGATATCATGAAAGGTGAGATAATGGGTATTATTGGACATACCGGTTCTGGGAAGTCCACATTGGTTCAGCATTTGAACGGGCTTTTAAAACCCACCTCTGGCTCTATAGAAGTTGATGGTCTTGAATATAGCAGCAAAATCCTTAAAGAGCTTCGCCAAAAGGTCGGCCTCATCTTTCAGTACCCGGAACATCAGCTGTTTGAAGAAACGGTTTATAAGGACATCATATTTGGCCTTACTAAGATGGAACTTCCCGAGGAAGAAATACGAAAACGGGTAAAGCGTGTTTTGGAGATTCTTGGCCTTTCCGAGGAACTTTTGGAAAAATCGCCCTTTGAACTCTCCGGAGGCCAGAAAAGAAGGGTTGCCATAGCAGGCGTTCTTGTGATGGAACCGGAGATACTGGTGTTGGACGAACCAACCGCTGGGCTTGATCCTCAGGGCAGTGAAGAGGTATTCTCCTTTTTGACTGAACTGAACAGGTCTAATGGAACCACCATACTGATTATCTCTCACAACATGGATTATATAGCTGCCTATTGCGACCGGATAGCGGTGCTCAACAATGGGAGTCTTGAGATGCTGGATACCCCGCGCAGGGTTTTCAGCCATGAGGAACGTCTTCATAAACTGGGACTGGATATCCCGGAAATCACACGTCTGTTCCGGAATCTCAAAGGTTCAGGGTATCCGGTGAATGACCATGTTCTGACCATTTCAGAGGCGGTTGAGGAAATCTCAGGCATTGTATCTGGGCAGGGATGGGATAAAGGGGGAATGATCCTGTGATTGGTAATATTACTCTCGGGCAATATATACCCGGTGAATCCATACTGCATAAGATGGATCCGAGATCCAAGATCATATGGACAGTCCTTCTCATGGTGGCCGTATTCGTCATCAATACATGGCAGGAATATGTGATCATGGGTGCCTTTATTGCCCTTTTGCTTGTTATTAGCGATATACCTGTCAAACAATCTCTGAAAGGCATCAAGCCCCTGGTGTTGATTCTTGCCATTACCGCCATTTTGAATATTTTCTTTGTTAAGGGCACACCATTGGTGAAACTGGGTCCTGTGATGATAACCTATGAAGGGATTATTTCAGCTGTTATGCTGTTCTTCAGGCTGGTGATGCTTGTTGTGGCGGCTTCACTGATGACCCTGACAACCACACCAATGGCAATGACCGATGGGATTGAACGCATGATGAAGCCCCTTGAACGCGTAGGTGTTCCTGCTCATGAGATAGCCATGATGATGTCCATAGCCCTTCGCTTTATTCCCACCCTCATGGAGGAAACTGAGCGAATCATGAAGGCGCAGGCATCAAGGGGAGCAGATTTTGACACGGGGAGCCTGTTTAAAAGGGTAAAAAGCTTCATTCCGGTATTGGTTCCGCTCTTCGTGAGCGCTTTTAAGCGTGCCGACGAGCTGGCAGAAGCCATGGAAGCAAGATGTTATCGTGGAGGCAGGGGCAGGACACGGCTTAAGCAGATCCATTTTACCATCCTGGATTTAAAGGCGAGCCTCGCAGGGATTTTGTTTCTCATGATCCTGTTTGGATCTCGCTTCTTAACGAATGCCGGGTAAGAAAACGCCGCAGATCATTATGGACATTGAGTTGTATTAACGGGCAAAAAGGTATATGATATTAAACATATAGGAATTAAGGAGGAATACGAAGACAGTGAGATTTTGGGGGGACGATACGTTATCATGAATATTTCTGTTAGTGTTGTTAAAGAAAAGAGCTATGATCCTGCTTTTACAGTCATGGTAAGCTATCAGGATGAAAACATTTCATTTAAGAATGTGTTGGTTGATGTTTTGAGGCAGCCTCCCAGGGTTACTATCCAATATCCTGATGAAATACAGAGTGTTCTTCCGAAAATCAACTCTAAAAAATTGGAATTGGAGATTCTGAACAAGATCGCCGAATATCTTCTGAACGCAGGCGGGAGGTAGTAAGTAATGAAGTGCCTTTGAGGCACTTTTATTCCAGGTACTCTCCTTTTTTTTGAACAAAGAGGTTGCCTGCCGTATCCACAGAAGCATAGAAAACCATTTTATAGTCCGAAATACCCTTCTCTCTTAATTGCTGGTCTAGCCACTGCCTGTCAATATTCATTCTCTTCAAAGTCCCGCTCATAAGCCTGCCGTCTATAATCAGATCAATGGTATATCCTTCGTACTTTGTGTCGATTTTCAGATCTTCGGGTGTCACAGGACGTTTCTGAGATTTCAGAACAACGCTTAGCTGCCCATTGGTCTCCATTACTGCATATTCCACATCACTTATATTCTGGATACTATGGAATCTGAGCTGCTCCAGAAGCTCATTGATGGTGCACATCTCTTTGCGCATGTTCTTTTCAAGCATCCTGCCATTGCGGATTAAAATGGCGGGTTTTCCGCATATATAGCCCCTTATCCGCACACCCCTGATGGAAATAAAGGAGATAAAAAGCTGGCAGGCAACCAGAACAGCAATGGGTATGAGGGCATGATGAACCTTCCTGTCATCTCCAGTCAGAGGCAGTGCCGCAAGCTCGGAAATCATTACGGCTACAGCGAACTCAAAAGGCTGGAGCTGACCGATCTGTCTTTTACCCATCAAACGCATGCTGATTACGACCACGAGATATAATAAAAAGGTTTTCCACAATAAAGGCAGAATGCCTTCCACCAATATGACCTCCATCACAAGGAATGCAAGGATTAGTTTATCCCCGCCTGGTGAAGATCATTCAGCTAAAAGAGAATCCAAAGGAGGGCACTCGTCCCTCAAGATAGAGTAGAGCTTTAAATCATGGTAAGCGCCATTATGAAACGTTGCCTGTCTCATGGTTCCTTCATAAGTGAATCCGCATTTTTCAGCTACGCGACTGCTGGCAATGTTATCGCTCATAACATTCACCTGAAGTCTGTTGATGGGCCAAACAGCAAACATATAGGCACAAAAGAGCCTGAGGGCTTCAGTCATGTAGCCTTTCCCTGAAAACGCCAGATCAAAAAGCTCATAACCTACCTCATACCCGGATTGGTAATCAAGGCCTTTAAAATAGAGAATCTCGCCCACATGTTCACCTTCAAGAGATAGAATCAGCATACGCCCTTCTTCTCGGGACCAGAATCCACTTTCTCTGTATTCATCCCGAAATTTGTTCAGGGGAGGGATTTGCAGGTGCCAATAGGGTCCCTTCTTGTTGATATCGGTGATCAACCTGTACAGGTAGTCCACCTCTTCAGGGATAACCGTTCTAAGAATTACACTTTTTCCTCTGATCATAGCTTGTCCCTTCTTTTGCAGCTCTGAATCCATTTATTGACCCTACCTGCATTATATCATATAATGGATTAGATCTTTCCAAGCAAATGCAAATGCCTCTGATTCATGGCATTTTGCTGATCACAGTGTTATTATTTCAGTAAACAGCGGTCAGAATACAGCAGGTATAAACGACTGCGTAGTACGTGCTTCCTGGCTGGACTTTAGAGAGCCCTTTGCCCGTTGTTTCTGAGGTTGGAATTCTGGGAGGGTGTCCATGTATTACATAGGGATTGACTTAGGCGGAACAAATATAGCCGCAGGGATTGTGGACGGGAACGGAGCCATTATTAAAAAGGGGAGTGTCCCCACCGGAAGGAGCCGTGCTTCTGAAGAGATCGTAGAGGATATGTGCGCTCTTGTAAAGAATCTTATTCTTGAGGCAGGCATTGAGGAGGCCGAAATTCATTCCATAGGCATCGGAAGCCCGGGAACACCCGACAGAAAAAATGGTATTATAATTTATAACAATAATCTGGGTTTTCGAAACGTACCCATCCGTAAGCTTATGCAGAAGCATTTTAATCTTCCGGTCTACCTTGAGAATGACGCAAATTGCGCCGCTATTGCCGAAAGTGTGGCTGGTTCGGCCAAGGATGAGCCATATGCAGTGGTCATTACCATCGGAACGGGAATAGGGGGCGGAGTGATTATTGGTAACAAGCTGTATACCGGTTTTAATGGAGCGGGCGGTGAACTTGGGCATGTGGTGCTCCACATGAACGGCGAAGAATGTACCTGCGGCAGAAAAGGCTGTTGGGAATCCTATTCCTCCGCAACCGCGCTGATCCGTCAGACTGTTCGGGCTGCGAAAGACAATCCCCAGTCCATAATCAATCAACTGGTAGAGGGAGACCTTAGCAGGATAAACGCGAAGACCGCATTTGACGGTGCCCGTATGGGTGATGAGACTGCAAAGCAGGTGGTGGATCAATATATTGAAATGCTGGCTGAAGGCCTGGCAAATATGATCAACATCTTCCAGCCCAATGTTGTTGTGCTGGGGGGCGGTGTTTCAAAAGAAGGTGAGAATCTTCTCAGACCCTTAAGGGAAAAACTGAAGAGCAGAACCTACTGTGCCGAAGGCGTGGAAAACACGCGCCTTGTAGCAGCCCGAATGGGCAATGATGCCGGTATTATAGGTGCGGCCTTCATATCCAGGTCATAGAATACGCTGAATACATATTCAGGCAGGATAACGAGGAAAGAATGCGGGCTGAACGATGAGAAACATCAGACTTGTTATAGAATATGATGGTTCAAAATATCATGGATGGCAGTTTCAGTCCAATGCCCATTCGGTTCAACAGGAACTTGCCATGGCCATAAAAAAATTGACCGGGGAGTCGGTCATGCCCGATGGAGCCGGAAGAACCGATGCAGGAGTTCATTCTCTGGGGCAGGTAGCCAGCTTTATGACTCAGTCATCTATTCCCGCCGAAAGGTTTGCCCCTGCCCTCAACAGTATATTATCACCAGGTATATCTGTACTGCGTTCAGAGCAGGTGGATCCGGACTTTAATCCGCGGTTTTCTGCAAAAGGGAAGCATTACTGTTATCTGATCCTCAACAGGGCTCAACGTTCCCCTCTGTGGGAAAAACGAGCCTGGCATATCCGGGAAACACTGGATCACGATGCGATGGAGAAAGCTGCCCAATATCTTGTAGGAACCCATTATTTCAAGGCTTTCTGTGCTTCAGGCCATCAGAATAAGACTTTTGAAAGAACCATTACCCATTCATCCTGGCAGTTCGATGACGGGATACTTCGGTATGACACTATGGGAAATGCTTTTCTGTATAATATGGTCAGGATAATGGTGGGTACCATGGTTGATATCGGACGGGGTCGCTTCCCTCCGGAAATAATATTGGAGGCTTTTGAAACCGGTGACAGAAACACACTAGGGATGACAGCACCTGCTGCGGGTTTGTACCTTGTTGAAGTATTTTATTAAAAAAGCGGTACCCCCCTCATGCCGGTTTTATTGGAATGGTATTGCCGGGACGAATACCCACATCAGATCCCGGGTGGAGGGTTTAAGATGAGAATGATCGGTAAGCTGTATAAAGGAGTATCAGTCCTTGATGAAAGGGTAGTGGATGTTGATGATGGCGAAGGCACATATCAGGATCGCCTGGAGAAATGCTTGCTTGAAGTATGCAGACTGCTTTCCGTAGAAGTGCCCCTCTGGCTTACAAAGAACACTAGGGAATATGTCCGGTTTCGGCGGACATCCTTTAATGCCGACCAGTTTTTTAATACCGTACATTTTGATCGTTTTGAGATACGGATCATAGAGGAATGATGGGAAGGTAGAATTTCCAAAAAACGCGTTAAACAATAGATTTTAGGCAACCTGAAAGTAGCAAAAAAAAACAATATCCTTATTGACATTGTTTAATTCCTATGTTAGAATTATTTACTGCATTATTATATGATGACGTATTGTATTTTTCTTTTTGTTTGTGCATAATCACCGTTTGATCCGCTCCTAGTATAGCACAATTGTATGAACAGTACAATACATGTCAATAATCTTTTTGAAACGAAAAATATAGATCGGGAGAATGATAGTTTGGAGTGTACTATTCACATGCATAATCTAACCGGCCAACTACCTACGGAATATGTAGTATAACTGCCGGAATGGATTGATCTTTCCCCCCCTCTATATTTTTATGTTTTTTTTGACTAATTACATGAGTCCTATGAGGTGATATGAAATGGTTCATCCGGTCAAATTAGGCAGGACTACACGCATGAGTTATGCCAAGATTAAAGAAATTCTTGAAATGCCCAACCTAATTGAAGTTCAAAAAAATTCATACAGGCATTTTCTTGAGGAAGGACTTAAGGATGTATTGAGGGATGTCTCTCCCATAACAGACTATACCGGCAATCTGATCATGGAGTTCATTGACTACTCTCTTGAAACCGACAACATCAAGTATTCGGTTGAGGAGTGCAAGGAAAGGGATTCTACTTATTGCGCACCACTTAAGGTTAAGGTTCGTCTGATCAACAAGGAGACAGGCGAGGTCAAGGAGCAGGAAATCTTTATGGGAGATTTCCCCTTGATGACCGAAACCGGCACATTCGTCATTAATGGAGCTGAACGTGTTATTGTCAGCCAGCTTGTCCGTTCTCCGGGCGTATATTATGCCAAGGAAAAGGATAAGGCGGGCAATAATCTGTTTTCCAACACTGTTATTCCTTACCGGGGTGCATGGCTTGAATACGAAACCGACTCTGCCGAGGTTGTCTATGTGCGCATAGACAGAACAAGAAAGCTTCCCATAACACAGTTCCTTCGTGCTCTGGGCTATGGTACCGATGCAGAGATCCTTAATCTCTTTGGTGAAGAGGCAAAGCTCTTGGCCACAATTGCCAAGGACAGCACCAAGAGCAGAGAAGAGGGACTTTTTGAGGTGTACAAGCGTCTCCGTCCAGGAGAGCCGCCCACCGAAGAGAGTGCCAGTACCCTTATCAATAATCTGTTTTTTGATTCCAGGCGTTATGATCTTTCCAGTGTAGGCCGCTATAAGTTCAACAAGAAGCTCTCCCTTGCCAACCGTATCAGAAACCATATTGCGGCTGAGGATATTAAAGACAATAATACCGGAAAAGTCATTGTCAAGGCTGGAGAAGAGATCAACGAGGAAAAGGCATGGAAGATTCAGAATTCAGGAACCAATGTGGTTCATGTGGAGATTGATGGAAAGCCTGTAAAGGTTGTCGGAAACCTTACTGTTGATATCGCAGGTTATGTTGATTTCGATCCTGCCAGAGCTGGCATCAACGAAAAGGTGCGTTATGATGTCCTCATGGAAATTTTGAAAGAGAATAAGAAGGCGCAAGAGGACGATCTGATCGCCATGCTCAGGGAGAACAAGGATAACCTGATGCCCAGGCATATAACCAAGGAAGACATCATTGCTACCGTCTGCTATCTTTTCAACCTGGATCATGGTGTAGGCCGTATTGATGATATCGATCACCTGGGGAACAGGCGTCTTCGCTCTGTGGGAGAGCTCCTTCAGAACCAGTTCCGTATAGGTCTTGCCCGTATGGAAAGGGTGGTTCGTGAAAGGATGACCATCCAGGATATCGATGCGGCAACGCCCCAGGCTCTTATAAATATTCGTCCTGTTGCAGCAGCAATAAAGGAATTCTTTGGATCCAGCCAGTTGTCCCAATTCATGGATCAAACCAATCCTCTGGCTGAACTAACCCATAAGCGCCGCCTGAGTGCCCTGGGTCCAGGCGGTTTGTCCCGTGACAGGGCAAGCTTCGAAGTGCGTGACGTTCACCATTCACACTATGGACGTATGTGTCCCATTGAGACCCCTGAAGGACCCAATATCGGTCTTATAGGCTCTTTGAGCACCTATGCCCGCATCAATGAATACGGGTTTATCGAGACACCCTACAGGAAAGTAGTGGATGGCAGGGTTACCGAACAGACCGAATATATGACCGCGGACGAGGAAGATCCCTATATCATAGCAGGCGCCAATGAGCCGTTGGACGAGGAAGGCCGTTTCCTCAACAAACGCGTTGGCTGCCGCTATCAGGATCAGATTATAGAAGTTGACCCCAGCAAGGTTGAGTACATGGATGTCTCTCCAAAACAGCTTGTTTCTGTGGCTACAGCAATGATCCCGTTTTTGGAGAATGACGACGCCAACCGTGCCCTCATGGGCTCCAACATGCAGCGTCAGGCAGTACCGCTGATTAAACCTGAGGCTCCCATCATTGCCACAGGAATCGAACACAGGGCGGCCAGGGATTCAGGTGTCTGCATTATAGCCAAAAACCCGGGTGTTGTGGAAAAGGTTACTGCAAGCGAAATTGTTGTTAGAACCGAGTCGGGCACCAAGGATTATTATAACCTCCTTAAGTATCAGCGTTCCAACCAGGGTACCTGCATCAACCAGCGTCCCATTGTCAGAAAGGGCGACAAGGTTGAAGAGGGGGATGTTATTGCCGATGGTCCTTCCACCGACAACGGTGAGATTGCCCTTGGCAAGAACGTTCTCGTGGGATTCATGACCTGGGAGGGTTATAACTACGAGGATGCCATTCTCATAAGTGAAGAGCTTGTTAGAGATGATGTTTACACATCCATCCATATTGAGGAATATGAATCCGAATCCCGTGACACCAAGCTTGGTCCTGAAGAGATCACCCGTGATATTCCCAATGTGGGTGAGGATTCTCTTAAGGATCTGGACGAGAGGGGTATCATCCGCATCGGTGCGGAGGTTCGCTCCGGTGATATTCTCGTGGGCAAGGTCACACCGAAGGGTGAGACTGAGCTGACTGCAGAAGAGCGCCTTCTTAGAGCTATCTTTGGCGAGAAGGCCAGAGAAGTCCGTGATACGTCGCTGAGAGTACCCCACGGCGAATCAGGTATCGTTGTGGATGTTAAGGTGTTCTCCCGTGAAAACGGTGATGAATTGCCGCCGGGAGTCAATCAGCTGGTGCGTGTCTACATTGCTCAGAAAAGAAAGATATCTGTGGGAGACAAAATGGCAGGCCGCCATGGTAATAAGGGTGTTATATCCAGGATACTCCCTGTTGAGGATATGCCCTTCATGCCCGACGGCACACCGCTCCAGATCGTTCTGAACCCTCTGGGTGTACCGTCAAGAATGAATATAGGACAGGTGCTTGAGGTGCATTTGGGTTATGCAGCCCGAGCTTTAGGGTGGAAGATAGCAACCCCTGTATTCGATGGCGCCGTGGAGCAGGATATTTTCGACACACTGAAACTTGCCGGTCTTCCTGAGGATGGTAAGACCGTGCTCTATGACGGCCGTACCGGCGAACCCTTCGACAGTCGGGTTACCGTTGGATATATGTATTATCTGAAACTGGCGCATCTGGTTGACGACAAGATTCATGCCCGTTCAACCGGTCCTTACTCCCTGGTGACCCAACAGCCCCTGGGAGGTAAGGCACAGTTTGGCGGCCAGCGTTTCGGCGAAATGGAAGTTTGGGCTCTTGCCGCCTATGGTGCAGCCTACTCGCTCCAAGAAGTTCTCACGGTTAAATCCGACGATGTGGTTGGCCGTGTAAAGACCTATGAAGCCATTGTTAAGGGCGAAAATGTGCCTGAACCCGGTATCCCGGAATCCTTCAAGGTTCTTATGAAGGAGTTGCAGAGTCTGGCTCTGGATGTGAAGGTGTTCAGCGACCAACAGGAAGAGATAGAGATCAGGGAATCTGTGTATGATGACCTGGAGGAGTTGGATGTCAACATTGAGGGTCGAGAAGATGAAACCGCATCCTATCTGGATCTTGAGGATGAAGAAACCAAGGATGTTATAGACGATGAGTTTGAGATTGAAACCATCAGTGAGACTGAATTCAATGAAGCCGATGAACTAAACGAGGATCTGGTCACCAACCTGCTTGGAGCAGGGGATCTGGTCTCAGATGATGATGACGATATATAGGAGGGTGACGGGCAATGTTTGAATTAAATACTTTTGATGCCATAAAGATTGGCCTGGCTTCCCCCGAAAAAATTCGGGAATGGTCAAGGGGCGAGGTAAAAAAACCTGAAACCATCAATTACAGAACACTGAAGCCCGAACGGGACGGTCTGTTCTGTGAAAGGATTTTTGGACCTACCCGGGATTGGGAATGCCATTGCGGAAAATATAAAAGAGTACGCTATAAGGGTATCATATGTGACCGGTGCGGTGTTGAAGTCACCCGCTCCAAGGTCAGGCGTGAAAGGATGGGCCATATTGAGTTGGCGGCTCCTGTATCCCATATATGGTACTTCAAAGGGATCCCCAGCCGTATGGGGCTTCTTCTGGACATGTCCCCGAGAGCCCTGGAAAAGGTACTGTATTTTGCAGCCTATGTTGTGATTGATCCCGGTAGCACTCCACTCTCCTTAAAGCAGGTTTTAAACGAGAAGGAATACAGGGAGAGCGTTGAGAAGTTTGGCACTAACTTCCGTGCCGGAATGGGTGCGGAGGCTATCAAAGAGCTTCTGGCTGCCATGGATCTTGATCAAATGGCAAAGGAACTCCGTGAAGAGGTAGAAACTGCCAGTGGGCAGAAGAAGGTGCGGGCTATTAAGCGCCTTGAAGTGGTGGAAGCCTTCCGTACCTCGGGAAACAGGCCTGAATGGATGATTCTGGATACCATACCCGTCATCCCTCCTGAGCTGCGACCCATGGTGCAGTTGGATGGAGGACGCTTTGCTACTTCTGACCTGAATGATCTCTACCGCCGTGTGATCAACCGTAACAACCGCCTGAAGAGACTTTTGGATCTGGGCGCTCCCGAGATCATCGTAAGAAATGAAAAAAGAATGCTCCAGGAAGCTGTTGATGCTCTTATAGACAACGGTCGCCGCGGCAGACCGGTCACCGGCCCCGGCAACAGAGCCCTTAAATCCCTTTCGGATATGCTGAAGGGTAAACAAGGGAGGTTCCGCCAGAACCTCCTGGGTAAGCGCGTGGACTATTCCGGCCGTTCAGTTATAGTTGTAGGTCCCGAGCTTAAGATATTCCAGTGCGGTCTTCCCAAGGAAATGGCATTGGAGCTCTTCAAGCCCTTTGTGATGAAGAAGCTGGTTGAAAACGGGCTGGCTCATAATATCAAGAGCGCAAAGAGAATGGTGGAGCGGGTAAAAACCGAGGTCTGGGACGTCCTTGAAGAAGTGATAAAGGAACATCCCGTTCTTCTGAACCGTGCACCCACCCTCCACAGGCTGGGTATTCAGGCATTTGAACCCGTATTGGTAGAAGGCCGTGCCATCAAGCTTCATCCACTGGTTTGTACTGCATACAATGCTGACTTTGACGGTGACCAGATGGCCGTACACGTGCCGCTGTCAGCTGAAGCACAGGCTGAGGCCAGGTTCCTGATGCTGTCTGCCAATAACCTGTTGAAGCCCCAGGATGGAAAACCCGTAACCGTTCCTACCCAGGACATGGTATTGGGAACTTATTACCTTACCATAGAGAAAGAGGAGGAGAAGGACGAGAACGGAAATGTAACTAATGGTGTTATTGGAGAAGGCAAGGCGTTTTCGTCGCCTGAGGAGGCATTAATGGCCTATCAGAACGGAGTTGTAAGCCTGCATGCCAGAATCATGGTCAAGAGAACCATGGAGGTGGACGGTGTCAAGAAGTCCAGGATGATAAAAACCACAGTGGGGAAAATTATATTTAACAGCGCCGTTCCCCAGAATCTTGGTTTTGTAGATAGAACCAATCCTGAAACCATGTTTGATTATGAAGTGGATTTCATCACAGGGAAGAAGGAACTGGGCAGGATAATCGATCGCTGCATCAAGATCAACGGAGCCAATAAAACGGCTATCGTTCTGGATAAGATCAAGTCCCTGGGATTCGAGTATTCCACTAAGGGTGCCGTCACCATCGGTGTTACCGACATGGTAATTCCAGAAGTCAAGCAGCGTTATCTTGAAGAGACCGACAAGAAGGTCGAGGAAATAGAGAGATACTACAGGAACGGTCTTTACAACAGGGAAGAGAGGAAGCGTGCCATTATCACGGCCTGGAGCAAGACTACCGAGGAGATCAAGAATGCCTTGGTAAGTACGCTGGATCGCTTTAATCCTGTGTATATGATGTCCCAGTCGGGAGCCCGCGGTAACATCAACCAGATCCGTCAGCTGGCGGGTATGCGCGGTCTGATGGCTGACACATCGGGTGAGACCATTGAGATTCCTATCCGCTCCAATTTCCGTGAAGGGCTCAACGTTCTGGAGTACTTCATCTCCACCCACGGAGCCAGAAAAGGTCTTGCAGACACAGCCTTGAGAACCGCAGACTCGGGTTACCTGACCAGGCGTCTTGTTGACGTGGCACAGGATGTGATCATCCGTGAAGAGGATTGCGGTACGACCGACGGTATTGAGATTGGGGCCATTATTGCCAGCGGAAAGCCCATTGAATCTCTTGCAGAGCGACTGATCGGACGGTACGCTCTTGCCGATATAGTTGATCCCAAGACAGGTGAGATCCTGGTGGAAGCCAATAGTCTCATCAATGAAGACATGGCGGAGAAGGTAGAAAATGCGGGTGTTAAGAAAGCCAAGATCCGTTCGGTACTCACCTGCCGCTCAAAAATTGGTGTATGTGCTCATTGCTACGGTATCAACCTGGCAGTGGGTGAAGAAAGCAACGTGGGCGAAGCGGTTGGGTTCATCGCTGCCCAGTCCATTGGTGAGCCGGGTACCCAGCTTACCATGCGTACATTCCATACCGGTGGTGTGGCCGGCGATGACATCACTCAGGGTCTCCCGCGTGTTGAGGAACTATTTGAAGCCCGCAAACCCAAGGGTCTTGCCATTGTATCCGAACTGGCCGGTACAGTAAGGATCAAGGACACCAAGAAGAAACGTGAAATTGAAGTCATCAATAATGAGTCAGGTGAAAGCAAGTCCTATCTCATTCCCTATGGCTCCAGCATCAAGGTGATGGACGGAGATGTGATTGAGGCCGGCGATGAACTGACCGAAGGCTCTGTCAATCCCCATGATATTCTTAAGATCAAAGGGGTGCAGGCAGTTCAGTCCTACCTGCTCCAGGAGGTTCAAAAGGTATACCGCCTCCAGGGTGTTGACATCAACGACAAGCATATTGAGGTTATTGTCAGGCAGATGCTCAGAAAGGTCAAGATTGACGAGGCTGGCGATACCGATATGCTCCCGGGCAGCCTGGTGGATATGTTTGAGTTTGAGAGCAAGAACCAGGAGGCTGAGGAAAAAGGCCTGAGATCTGCTACTGGAAAGAGAGCACTTTTGGGTATTACCAAGGCGTCCCTTGCCACTGAGTCCTTCCTTTCCGCCGCATCCTTCCAGGAGACCACGCGTGTTCTGACCGAGGCGGCCATCAAGGGTAAGGTTGACCCATTGATCGGGCTTAAGGAAAACATCATCATCGGTAAGCTCATCCCTGCCGGAACTGGCATGTCAAGGTATAGAGATATCGACCTGGATTTACACGACGACCAGGAAATCCAGGAGAACCAGGAGAACCAGGAAAACATGGTTGAGGTCGGCTGATAAGAAGAATCAAACAGAGCGGGTATCCTGCCGATGAGCAGAATACCCGCTTTTTTGACGATCGAATTCAGAGCAAAGACCTATGGCGCCTGAGCCACAGGTACATGTCATGATGCATCGCTTTTGCTTCTCTTAACGAATTTGGAACAAGCCTTTTTAACGCTGCCGTCGCATTTTCTGACCGAGAACAGGCTGCAGACACCGTAGGAAGGGATGTAGGGGTGAGGATGGAATGTAAAGAACTCGCAGTTTGAACACCTGAAGAACTCCATCTTCATGAGATCCTCCATGAAGAAAAAACGATGGTTTGAACAGCAGTAATCCCAGGTGACGATACCCTTCTCTCGGCAAAGGATGTCGCTGTTCATACCTACGGGCAGCCCCTTGACACAGTTCATGCACATTCTTCTTTTTGGTTGGATGACGGCAGGCAGGTTTTCTGCAAGTCTATTGTTTATTATACCCTTTTTCTTTCTCATCTGCCCGTTTTCCGCCTTTCAGCACTATAAATCCACAGTAAATAAAATTTAATCAAAATGTCGGCGCTCGCCAGTAAAATTATAACATATTGCCCGAGGGCGGGATCCGAATAACCTTACATTATGTTGCAGGATATGAGCACATAGCCTTTCATTTTCTTTATGCCTCTGGTAAAATTTAACCAACAAGACCTGAGTGTTGATACTCACAACTGATGTTCTCATATGTAATGGAAATATAAGAGAGCATACCCTTGAGGAGTGAAATCTTTTATGGATTTATCTGCTTATATAAATGCCCGCAAATCAGGGCTTAAAGAGTATTCCAACTATATATCGCAGGGCCGCAACGGCTACCTGCCATTTTTGGACGGTGTTCTGAAAAATATAGATATCCTGTCCGAAGTGGACATGGGAATTGTTGATATTCCGCTGAAAAAGATCCGCGGAACCTATACATATCTAAGGAGCATATCCTTTGCACGTAACTTCATGCCCCTTATGGATGAGGACACTGAGTTTGCCATGAAGTGGCAGAATGTTTATAACATACAGACCCTGGAGGGTCTCAATGATCCCATAAAGGTTTACGAATACCTCAACTGGTTCTATGTTGTGGAAGGCAATAAAAGGGTGAGTGTGCTCAAGTATCTGGACAACTATTCCTATCATGGATATGTCACCCGCCTGATTCCAAAATACGATGAAAACAGCAAGGATATCCGCCTGTACTATGAGTTCATGGACTTTAATAAAAAGACAGGCATAAACGAGATATGGTTTTCGAAAGAGGGCAGCTTTCCCGAACTGTGGGAAATAATAAAGGACTACCGTCCTACCAGCAGACTGGTCAATGATGAGGATCGGTTCACCTATTTCAAGAGCGCTGTTTACAATGTCTTTAGAAAGATATTCTATGATTTGGGGGGCGACAGGCTTCCCATTACCACGGGGGATGCCTTCCTGGACTTTCTCAAAATACATGGAATCAGAGATTCGGTTTCAGATGCTGAGCTTAAGTCCATCATGAAGAGGTTCATCTCTGAGATGGAGTATCATAAGGGTGGTAGGGGCGTTGAGGTTCAAAAAACTCCCAGCCTCAAACAGGAATCCAGCTTTATTGGCAAGCTGACCCATAGGATGCGAAGCGAAAAACTGAAGGTTGGATTTGCACATGTAAATGACACCAAATCTTCCAGCTGGGTCTATTCCCATGAACTTGGAAGGATGCATCTGGATCATGTATTGAATAAAAGTGTGGAAACAGTTAGTGTGACCAGGCTGCCAGAGAGTATTGAAGCTGCGCCTGCCCTCCAGAAAATGCTTGATGAGGGCTGCCGGATTATTTTCACTACCAGCCCATCCCTTATCAATGCTACCTTAAAGGTTGCCATGGAGAATCCTGAAGTCAACCTGTTAAATTGCTCGGCCGTGCACTCCTTCAAACATGTGAACACCTATTTCGGAAGGATTCATGAGCCCAGATTTTTAAGTGGTCTTGTAGCAGGTGTGATGACCCGTACAGGCAAGCTGGGGTATATAGCCCCCTTCCCTGTAAGTGATGTTCTCAGCGGGATAAATGCATTTACTCTGGGAGCTCGGATGATAAGACCCGATGTCCAGGTTTATCTTGAATGGATGCAGACATGGGACTACAACAGCGCAACACCTCAGTGTACCAATAGAATAGCACAGCAAGGCGCCGATATCATATGCCATCACAATACTCTGGCCAATAGACAGTTCTCCCGGGAGTATGGGGTTTATACCATCAAGCAGGATGAAAGCGGTTGTTTTGTTCCTGAAAAGTATCTGGCTGTGCCTGTCTGGAACTGGGGCATCTTTTATGAGAAGTATATCAGGAGCATTCTGGTGGGAGGTACCAGACTGGGTCATGACTCAGCTTCCACCGGCAGGGTACGCAATTATTGGTGGGGCATGGATTCGGGTCTTTTGGATTTTTTCTATGCCAGAAACCATATTCCAGTTGAGACGCAAAAGCTCATAGAATTTTTTAAGAGCGGTATTATGTCCCGCAGTTTTAGGGTCTTTACAGGGCCCATCCGTGACAGGGAAGGAAGGTTGATGTTGGAAGAGGACGAGATTCTTGAACATCCTCAGATCCTGATGATGAATTGGATTATTGAAGGTGTGGTCTGCAGCATGCCGGATTCCAAGGGGTTTGATCCTCTGGCTGATCTTTCAACGGGAAGGATAGGGGGCTCATGACCTTCATATGTCCATGAGGTGGTATCCGAATGCGTCCACCACTTCTATGCCGTTATAGTTTATTGATCGCGGAGCCCTGCCGAATTTTCTGTGCATGTGGCCATGGATCATGAGCCGGGGCTGATATTTGTCCAATAAGGGTACAAAACACTTAAAGCCTGTGTGACAGAGATCCTCATCATCTGCGATACCATAGGCCGGTGCATGGGTTACCATGATGTCGAATCCCTTGTATGCCTTAATCTTCCTCTCCAGTTTCCGAACTCGTTTTGCCATTTGTTTTTCAGTATACTGCCAGGGAGGAACGCTGTTGTATGGATGGCTGTTGTACTTCATGCTACCTCCCAGACCGATAATCCTGATTCCTTTATATTCGACGATCTTGTCCTCAATACAGTCGCAGCCCTCAGGAGCGTTGTCCACATAGTTTGTATCGTGGTTGCCATGGACATAGAACAGGGGAGCCTTGATCATTGTAATCAGGAAGGACAGATACTGGCTTTTCAGATCTCCGCATGAGATCATAAGGTCCACCCCTTCAAACCTTGACTCGTCAAAATGATCCCAGATGTATTCACTTTCGGTATCGGATACCGCTAATATGCGCATGGTTTGCCTCCTGTAACTGCAAATAAAAGTACTTTAAAGGTCTGTTAAGCTTCTGGTATTATGATATAATAATCAGAAAACATCCCTGTCTTAATATGGGAGGGTATAATCGGCCATACCATCATTATGCATCATTTTTACCCTAAAGGGTAGGAAAAAAACAGCAGCATGGTAATGCCGCCTGCCACACCCGAGGCATATGCGGCTGGGAAACTGCTTGAAAAGGGGTTATAAAGCATCTATGAGAAAGGTTAAGCTTGGACTGTTAGGTTTGGGAACCATTGGAAGCGGTGTTCTTAAGGTTCTCAGTCAAAATGCGGACATGATCAAAAGAAGGGAAGGCCTGGACATTGATGTGTGCCGGGTGCTTGTAAGGGACAAATCCAAGAAACGCGCCGTGGAGATTGATCCCTCAGTACTGACAACCGATGCACAGGTGATTTTAAATGACCCGGAGATCGACCTGGTAGCTGAGTTCATGGGGGGCGAGGAGCCTGCATTTACCTATATCCGGGAAGCCTTGAAAAAGGGGAAGTCGGTTGTAACCGCCAACAAGGAGGTTATCGCAAAGCATGGAGATGTGCTGGAGCGCGAGGCCGAAAAAAGCGGGGCAGGCCTTTATTTTGAGGCCAGTGTTGCCGGCGGTATTCCCATCATCAAAACCATCAAGCGATCCCTCCAGGCCAATCATATTCTGAAGTTCATGGGCATAATAAACGGCACCACCAACTATATTCTGACTCGGATGTCGGAGGAAGGATCCGGTTTCAATACCGTGCTGAAGGAAGCTCAAAGACTTGGTTATGCCGAGCCCGATCCGACTGCTGACATCGAAGGCCTGGATGCCAAATTCAAGCTTTCTATTCTTTCCACCATCTGTTTTAGAAATCAGGTACCGCTTGAGAATGTCTTTTGCGAGGGTATCACCAAAGTGACCGCTGAAGACATCACCTATGCGCAGCAATTGGGCTACGGTATCAAGCTTCTCGCCATAGGCAAGAAGAATGGAAACAGGATTGAAGCCAGGGTTCATCCCACCTTTATCCCCCTCTCACACCCCCTTTGCGCGGTGAGGGATGCATATAATGCTATTTTTCTTGAGGGAGACGCTGTGGGCAATCTCATGTTCTATGGCAGGGGTGCTGGAGATCTTCCCACTGCAAGTGCCGTGGTCTCGGATATCATTACAGCCTGTCAGAACCAGGGTGGATACCATCACAGGACCGGGATGGATAAAGAGGACGTAGTCTTTGAGCAGAACTGGGTATCCAGGTATTATGTCCGAATGCTGGTTTACGACCGGCCCGGTGTGCTCGGCGAGATTGCCGGACTGTTCGGCAAGCATGGAGTGAGCCTGGAATCAGTGATACAGAAGAACAGGGGTGACGACGCAAGCCTTATCTTTATCACCCATGAAGCCCATGAACAATCCATGGTGCGGGCTCTGGAGGATATGAAGGGCTGTGCCGCCATATCTTCAATTGAGAGCATGATAAGGGTGGAACGATAGGAGGATGGGCATGAACCAATCCGAGATGCTGGACAGTATAAAATGGAATGATCTGGGGCTGGTTCCCGCCATCGCACAGGATATTGATACCAAAGAGGTGCTTATGCTGGCGTGGATGAACAGGGAATCCATTTTAAAGACCCTGGCAACCGGGGATGTAACCTATTACAGCAGGAGTCGTAAATGTCTCTGGACCAAGGGTGAGACATCGGGAAACCGTCAGCGCCTTGTTTCGCTCTATCTTGACTGCGACGGAGATACTGTGCTGCTAAAGGTTAAACAGGCAGGTTCCGCTTGCCACACCGGAAACAGAACCTGTTTTTTCAATGAGATCAATATTTGAGGAGGCCTGATCATGAGCGAGCCATTCAATGTTTTCGAGGAAGTTTTCCAGGTGGTTTCAGACAGAAAGGTGAATCCGAAAGAGGGATCCTATACCAATTATCTGTTGGACAAGGGGATAGACAAGATCTGCAAAAAGATTGGGGAGGAGGCCGCCGAGGTGATCATCGGTGCGAAGAACAACAACCCCGATGAGATCCGCTATGAGATAGCCGACCTGATCTATCATCTCATTGTGCTCATGGTTGACAGAGGCCTTACCTGGGAAGATATCTGCCAGGAACTGCAAAAAAGAAGATAACTTCAGGCGATAATAAGTGTATTCATTGATAACTGCCTCATAAAGGCAGTTATTTAAATATGATCTGCTAGAATGAGGAATCGGCTCTGTTCCCGAGCTATTAGGGGCAGGGAGTCACGGTTCCTGTTTTATATAAAGCAAATTCTCATAAATCCTGTCGAGGGATGTGATTATCCCTTCAACTCTCTTTTTCTTTGCTTCTTCCATTAACCCGGGAGGAAGTCTGCCGGGCAATGGTAAAAGAAGTCAGCTCCTGGCGGAATATAACTACCCGCTGCAGGCAGTTGCCACCAATCCACTAAATTATAACAAATTAACTAAAATAATATTGATAAATCTAAATTATGCTGATACAATAGTTAATTGTAAAACCATGTAAAATTTATGGTGGGAAATGAAACAAGGGGATATTGTTGGGCTTAAATACAGGATATTGAAGCGGATAGGACAGGGAGGAAACTCCACTGTTTTTCTCGCGGAGAACATGGTGCTGTCAAACCTGTGGGCGATCAAGGCCATAGACAGGAATAACCCTTCAGCTATTCATGAGATGCAGGAGGTTAACATACTGAAAGGTTTGAACCATCACATGCTTCCAAGGATAGCCGATCTTTGTGAGGATGAGAAGCACATCTATATTGTTATGGATTACATAGAAGGAGAAACCCTGTCGGAAATCCTGAAAGCTGAGGGAAGGATAGAGGAGTCGCGCCTGATTGACTGGGGTAAACAGTTATGTGATGTTTTGATTTATCTTCATTCCAGGCAGCCCCCTGTGATCTACCGCGATTTGAAACCCTCCAATATTATCCTCGGGGACAGCGGAAGACTGCACCTGGTTGATTTTGGTACAGCCAAACCCTTCAAGGAGCAAACACTGGAGGACACCGTCTACATAGGAACCCAGGGTTATGCGGCACCGGAGCAATTCGGATGGGGGAAATCTGATGAAAGAACCGATCTGTATAATCTGGGAATGACCCTCTTTCATCTCGCCACCGGTACCCATCCGGCAATGGTAGCCCATGATGAGATTGAGCGGCATCTGGAACTATGCGGTATATCGCAAAGGTTTTCGTCCCTTATTAAAGATCTTGTCAGACATGATCCTTCAAAACGAATTGGAGATGCCAGAACCTGTCTGACCCTGCTCAACCGGTTGGACAGATCACATCACCATGGATCCGGATCGGTGCGTTCAGGATCTTTCGGAGGACGCCTGTCATTAGGAATAACAGGTGTTGTTCACGGTATTGGCG
>JAAYTP010000127.1 GCA_012518025.1 Clostridiaceae bacterium | reverse complement strand
GAGGTTATCTATAGTGAGCGCTATAAGGTTTTGAATGGTGAAAATCTGAAGGGCAATATAATGAATATGATCGATGCGGTGTCCGCCAGCATTGTGGACATGTACTGCAGCGATGAAACCCCGCCCGATGACTGGGATCTTGCGTCAATGATCACTTATGCCGAAAGCATTCTTATTCCCAGGGGCTATTTGAAGCTGAAAGATATCGATCTTGAGACCGTTACAACCGATGAATTGAAAGAAACTATCCGCAAAAAGGCCAGGGAGATCTATGATGAGAAGGAAGCCGAATTTGGCGAAGAAATCATGCGTGAGTTGGAACGTAGGGTGCTTCTGCGGGCTGTAGACGAGAAGTGGATGGATCACATCGATGCCATGGATCAGCTCAAGTACGGCATAGGTCTTCGTGCATACGGACAAAAGGATCCTGTTGTTGAATACAAGCGTGAAGGCTTCGACATGTTCGATGAAATGATAAGGAACATCCAGCAGGATACTGTTAAGATGCTGCTCCACATTAAGAAGGAGAATATTGTAGTACAAAGACAGCAGGTTGCCAGGGAGACATCTGCTATCCATGGTGAAGCACAAAGGACAAGACAGCCCAAAAAACGTGAGGCGACCAAGGTTGGCAGAAACGACCCCTGCCCCTGCGGCAGCGGGAAGAAATACAAGAAATGCTGCGGAAGCAATTAGTATATTCCAGTACAACGAACAGAAACGGGGAGACTTCCCCGTTTTTCTATAGACTTTACATCTTATCCGGTAAAAACAGATCGCTGTTTTCTTGTTTGTATACTTTTCTTTGAAGAATGCAAGCGCTTTTTTATATAAGAAGCTTAAATAAACCCTCGACACCTATTGTGAAAAAGTTACGAAAAGTGATACAATAAATGAGAATTGGAAAAAAGCCAGGGATAATAATGAGAAAAGTGTTGCAGGAATGGTAATCTGTGCATATTGAGGGTATAATGTTCTTTGGAGGGATTTTATGTTCGATGTCAATGCGGAATTGAAGCAATTCAAACCTATTGATCTGAGCAGTATACGCCAAAAACTTGGTCAGATTCCGGAGGACATGCAAAACGCCATTGAATTATATAATAAGGCTCTTGAGGATGTGGCCGGGAAAAATGATGACATGGCCATTATCGCACTCAAGAAAGCCATTTCCATATATCCTGCTTTCTATGAGGCAATGAACCTGATGGGCGTCTTCTATAAAAGTCTCGGGGATGAGGAAAGCGCCCGATATATGTTCAACAAGGTCATTGAAATGGATGACAGCAGCATCCGGGCCCAGCAGTATCTTGACATGCTGGACGGTAAGGATGACGGCAGAGCGGCCGGGGGCAAGAAACGGGAGAAAAACCCGGTTGTTTCATGGCTCAGCCGCGGATTGTCCCCTGAGAAGACAACACCCTTCTATTTAAAATACATACTGGGTTTTGTTATCGGCGTGATCGCCATGGGCGTACTTTGGCTGCTCATGCCAGCAGATAAGCCCCTCATCCATATCAGTCCCAAGGTGGACAGCAGTCAGCAGATCCAGGTTCTTAAGGACGATAACGACAGATTGAACCAGATTATCGATGAACTGAGAGCAAGCCTTGAGCAATCCAACCAAAAGGAAAAGAGTCTTCGTGACGAACTGGAGCAGTACCAGGCATGGAGCAGGACCCTCCGCCAGTTGGACAGTCTTGCCGCTGCGGGCAAGTACAGGGATCTGGTAGTGGAGGTTGAAAGACTGGAAGGGATGCCCATTCCGGCCGAAATCGAGCAGGAGATCATGCTGCTGTATGAATCCAGCAAGCCGAAGGCTATCGGCCAGATATATGAGTCCGCAAAAAGCATATACGACAGCAATGCAAACAACAAGAGCAAGGACGTTTACAAGCAGTCGGCGGATGAATTCAAGATGGCTATAAGGATCATAGAAGAGCTTGACGATGCGAACAAGCCCAATAACACGATCCTGATCTACTATTACGGTGCGAAGGCCATAGCCTTGTCAGAATACCCCTCCAAGGATGAGGCTATCCAGGAGGCCCTGGACATTTTCAACATGATCATTGAGAATTACCCCAATTCGGACTATGCATACTATTCCAAGCTCAGGATTAACGAGATAGAATCGGGCAGACCTGTAAAGCCTTGATAAATACTAATTCCAAGAGTGAAAAAGCGGCTGAACCGTACGGTTCAGCCGCTTTTTGAATCCTTTATTCTCAAACCTTTCCAGATACTTTTTTAAGCTTTGCAAAACGGGGGAGACCATCTTCAAAGGGAGGACGAGAGTCGCCCTGAATAAGGGGAAGAGCATAATCAATGAATTCCTGGGTCAGACCAGTACAGTTTTCATTAATCCACTCCCTGGGAATCTTCTTTTCGGTATTGGCTACCTCTGAAAGATCAACCAATACATAATTGCATTTATACTCACCGTCTTCATCAGTGGTTCTTTCATAAGCCACCATACGGTCTGTTGCACCCTCAAGGGCGAATTGGACGGCTTTTTGACCGGCTGTGAATGCCTCTTCAACATCGGTTGCAGATGCACAGTGAGCGGCGCATCTCTGAAGCAGAGAGAATTCTATGGCTCTGGTCTTGCAATTGAGTTCCTTTTTCAGGACAGCGGCAAGCACCTGGCCAACTCCGCCAAGTTGCGCATGGCCGAAGGAGTCTTTTTCTTTTGCCATATCGGAGCCATACTCAGAGATGTATTTGCCGTTCTTATCGCGGATGCCTTCTGATACAGCAACCATGACCTTACCCTTGTTCTTTTCATAAACCTTTTTGCAATCAGAGATGAACTTGTCCATATCAAATTCGATTTCAGGAAGATAGATGAGGTCGGGGCCTGCTCCCTTGTAGGCTGCCAAAGCCGTTGCGGCTGTGAGCCATCCTGCGTTCCTTCCCATAACCTCAAGAACACAGACCATGGGGGTGTCATAAACGCGAGCGTCATGGTAGACTTCCATGGTTGCGGTTGCCACATACTTTGCAGCACTGCCATAGCCAGGGCAATGGTCAGTGGCATACAGATCGTTATCGATGGTCTTTGGAACACCGATCACGCGGCACTCGTAACCAGCCTTCTGCATGAACTTGCTGACCTTGTTGCAGGTATCCATGGAGTCGTTTCCACCGTTATAGAAGAAATAGCGGATATCATATTTTTTGAATACCTCAAGAAGGCGATTGTAATCGGTGGGATCCTCATCCGGATCAGCCAGCTTATAGCGTACCGAACCCAGAGCTGATGAAGGGGTGGTTTTCAAAAGTTCGAGCTCCTTCCAATCCTCCAATGACATATTGTAGAAATTCTCTTCAAGTATGCCACGGATGCCATGGGCTGCACCGTATACCTTGAGTATGTTGTCCGCTTTTAGAGCCTCGGTGATAACGCCTGAAGCGCTGGCATTGATTACCGAAGTGGGGCCGCCGGACTGACCAAATATCGCGTTTCCTACCAGTTCTGACATGAATTTTTCCTCCTATTCGTTTTGTGTTATAGATTATGTTAAATGCATTTAATAGCAAAGCTATCGATAATGAAAAACTTCCATATAGCCCCGCCCTCATGTTATCCCTTATCGCCAAATGCCGCTAATTCGGAAGGGCTGCTGTAAAATGGCATAAAATTCAGACTTTAATATACCATAAAGAACCCCTGGACGCAATGCGCATAATCGATTACATGTAAGGTGTTTTCGGTCAAAAGAGGGCTATGGTGAGATTTGCTTCACAACATGTGGATCTAACCAGACTGAATACGGCTGCATTCGGTTTACAGGGAGAGCGTACGATGGTATAATGTAATAGTCGTCATAAAGTACAAATCCCATGGTAGCGAATTCGAAATTTGAATACAAGGTCGGGATGATTTGCCGAGAATGAATCAATCCGACAAAGCCAGGTTGAGATGCATGATTATGGCGAATGATAATTCTTGTTGCAGTTTGTGCAAGGACAATGCTTATCAGGTAATGAAACCATTTTATCGCTCATAAATTGGTTTTGGCAGCCATTTGATCAGTGTTTGATTACCTGACAAAAAACCTGGTTTTCTGCCGTTATAAGCGGATTTGGATTTGGGTCGGTTCCGATGAAAAAATCTAGTTGTTCGCAACTAAAAGTATGATATAATATTAACGAATTATCCTTGGTTAAAGGAAATTCAGCAGAAATTGTGTATACAAAGTACATATTTCATCTTATACAAGGAGGGTAAACCATGGCAAAAAAAATGAAAACGATGGACGGTAATACCGCTGCGGCGTATGCTTCGTATGCCTTTACCGAAGTTGCAGCAATTTATCCCATCACTCCATCATCACCAATGGCTGAATCAACCGATGAGTGGGCAGCCCGCGGGCAAAAGAATGTTTTTGGGCAGCCTGTCAAGGTTGTTGAAATGCAGTCTGAAGCCGGTGCTGCAGGCGCAGTTCATGGCTCACTTCAAGCTGGCGCATTAACCACTACATATACCGCATCTCAGGGCTTGCTTCTGATGATTCCGAATATGTACAAGATCGCAGGGGAACTTCTTCCGGGCGTATTCCATGTATCAGCTCGAGCTGTTGCTTCCCATGCTCTTTCAATCTTTGGTGACCATTCCGACGTTATGGCTGCAAGACAGACAGGCTTTGCTCAGCTTGCTTCAGGCAGTGTTCAGGAAGTCATGGATCTTGGCGCCGTAGCTCATCTTGCTGCTATAAAAGGACGCGTACCATTCGTACATTTCTTCGACGGTTTCAGAACCTCACACGAAGTTCAGAAGATCGAGGTTCTGGATTATGATGATCTTGCCAAGATGCTGGACTGGAAGGCAGTTGAGGATTTCAGAAGCCGCGCTCTCAATCCGGAGCGTCCGGTAACTAGAGGAACTGCCCAGAACCCGGATATCTTCTTCCAGGCCAGAGAGGCTTGTAATCCCTACTATGAAGCCATTCCGGACGTTGTAGCCGATTACATGAAGCAGATATCCCAGCTGACCGGCCGCGACTACAAACCCTTCAATTACTATGGTGATCCTGAGGCAGAGAATGTAATCGTCGCCATGGGCTCTGTCACCGAGACCATTGAAGAGGTTGTGGACTATCTCAGAGCCAGGGGAGAAAAGGTGGGCGTGCTGAAGGTACACCTGTACAGGCCCTTCTCAGCCAAATATTTCTTCAATGAAATGCCCAAGACCGTTAAGAGAATTGCTGTTCTCGACAGGACAAAGGAACCCGGTGCTATCGGGGAACCCTTGTATCTGGATGTCAAGTCGCTGTATTATAAGGCTGAGAACGCTCCCGTTATTGTTGGCGGACGTTATGGTCTGGGTTCAAAGGACACCACCCCAAGCCAGATTCTCAGTGTGTTCAAGAACCTTAAGCTTGATGATCCCAGGGATGGATTTACCATTGGTATCGTAGACGATGTAACCAATCTGTCTCTTCCTGTGGACGAGAGGATTGTTACCGAGGATCCCAGCACCATCCGTTGCAAGTTCTGGGGCCTTGGATCCGACGGAACCGTTGGTGCCAACAAGAGCGCCATTAAGATTATCGGTGATGAAACCGATCTCTATGCTCAGGGCTATTTCTCCTACGACTCCAAGAAATCCGGCGGTATCACCGTATCCCATCTCCGCTTTGGGAAGAATAAGATCCGTGCCACCTATCTCATCGATGAGGCAGACTATATTGCCTGCCATAATCAGGCCTATGTTGGTAAGTATGATCTGATCGACGGCCTTAAGAAGGGTGGAACATTCGTTCTTAACTGCCAGTGGAGCCCAGAGGAACTTGAGGAGAAGATCCCCGCAGAGCTCAAGAGGCAGATAGCAAATAATGATATCAATTTCTATATCGTTGATGCTACCAGTATTGCCAGAGAGATTGGCCTGGGCAACAGGATCAACATGGTGATGCAGGCAGCATTCTTTAAGTTGGCCAGTGTTATTCCTATAGAGGAAGCAGTTAAGTACCTTAAAGAAGAAATTGTAAAGTCATATGGCAGGAAGGGACAGGCTATTGTAGATATGAACTACAAGGCAGTTGACAAGGGTATTGAGTCTCTGGTCAAGGTTAATGTTCCTGAAAGCTGGAAGACAGCAAAGGATGAAGAGATAGCTGTTGATGAAAACAGGCCTGAATTCATCAGAAACGTCGTTGACCCCATGAACGCTCAGAAGGGTGATGACCTGCCTGTCAGTGCATTTGTTGGACGTGAAGACGGAACCTTCCCCATGGGAACCAGCGCCTTTGAAAAGCGTGGTATTGCAGTAACAGTTCCTGAATGGCAGGCCGACAAATGTATCCAGTGTAACCAGTGCTCATTTGTATGTCCCCATGCAGCGATTCGTCCGTTCCTTCTGACAGCAGAGGAAAAGGCTGGCGCTCCTGACGGCATGGCTACAAAGCCTGCAACCGGACCTCAGTTCAAGGGACTGGAATACAAAATCCAGGTATCCGTATTGGATTGTACAGGATGCGGCAACTGCGCCGACATCTGCCCGGCCAAGGAAAAGGCTCTTATCATGAAGCCTCTTGAGACCCAGGAAGCAGAAGTTAAGAACTGGGAATACCTCAATAATAATGTTACATACAAGAACGATCTGGCACCCCTTAACACAGTTAAGAACAGCCAGTTTTCACAGCCGCTTCTCCAGTTCTCAGGCGCATGCGCCGGCTGTGGTGAAACACCTTATCTAAAGGCTATCACACAGCTCTTTGGTGACAGAATGATGATCGCCAATGCCACCGGATGTTCATCTATCTGGGGCGGCTCGGCTCCCAGCACCGTTTATTGCACCAACAAGGACGGACAGGGTCCGGCATGGGCCAACTCCCTCTTTGAGGACAATGCTGAATATGGTCTTGGCATGCTGATTGGTGTAAACCAGATCCGTGACAAGATTGAGGATTCCCTCAAGAAGCTGATTGAGCTTGATGTGGGTGACGAACTCAAAGCCGCCGCGGAAGCCTGGATCGCTTCCAAGGAGGATGCTGAAGGCTCAAAGAAAGCATCTGCTGAACTCATTAAGGTTCTTGACAGCTTTAAGCCTTGCGATGCATGTGCCGATCTTGTTGAGGACATCAAGAAGAAGCGCGAATATCTGGTGAAGAAATCAGTATGGATAGTCGGTGGCGACGGATGGGCTTACGACATCGGTTATGGCGGACTGGATCATGTACTTGCTTCTGGTGAAGATGTAAATATTCTGGTATTCGATACCGAGGTTTACTCCAACACAGGCGGCCAGTCTTCAAAGGCTACTCCTACCGCTGCGGTGGCTAAGTTTGCCGCTTCCGGTAAGAAGGTCAAGAAGAAGGATCTGGGTATGATAGCCACTACCTACGGTTATGTATATGTGGCGCAGGTTGCCATGGGCGCCAACATGAACCAGTTCATGAAGGCTGTATTGGAAGCCGAAGCCCACAAGGGACCCTCCATCATCATCGCTTATGCACCCTGTATCAACCATGGTATCAAGGGAGGCATGTCCCGTACCCAGACCAGGGAGAAGTTCGCTGTGGAGACAGGTTACTGGCATCTGTGGCGCTATATCCCTGAGAACAAAGCACAGGGCAAGAACCCGTTCGTTCTGGATTCCAAGGATCCTACAGGCAACTTCCAGGACTTCCTGAACACAGAGGTTCGTTATACCTCCCTGAAGCAGACATTCCCGGAAATCGCAGACGAGCTCTTTGAAAAAGCTGAGGCCGATGCGAAAGAGAGATATGAGACCTATAAGAGAATGGCTGAAATGAAATAAGCTAAGCTTTTAAGCTGACTAAAGCCGCCCCAAACGGGGCGGCTTTTTTACCAGGCATATGGTTTTGAAACTATGGATCGGCTCGCCTGAAACTTCAGCCAGCAAGGCTGCTGTAACATTCTGTCCGATGTTTCCGGTACCGCCGGTAATGTAAACTCTCATGCCTGCTCCTCCTCATCTGGTATTACAAAATGACTTAAGGGCAGGGTGGATAATATTGGCTCAGTAGGTTAGGGAGTACTGCCTAATATATACCATAAGTAGTAGGGATAATAATATCTACTGATTCTTATAATAAAACACCGTCAGTTGTGTTCTGTCGCGAAGCTGAAGCTTTTCGAGGATTACGCTTAAGTAGTTGCGCACTGTGCCCTCGCTGAGGTAAAGTGTGGCTGCGATCTCTTTGTTGTTCATGCCATCGGCTACAAGGGTTATGATCTCAGCCTCTTTTTCACTTATGCCGTATTTTGAAAAGTCAGGTTTTCGGCTTTTTTGCAGCATGGAGGGAATCCGTGACACGATATCGTCCCCGAATACGCTCTGCCCGTTATAAACTGCCTTTAAAGAGGGTACGATGCTTTCATAGTTCTGCTTTAATAAGTAGCCGCGAGACCCCATTTTAAGCGCTCTTATGATGTACTCGTCATCGGAGAAGGTGGTGAGGAATAGAATCCTGGCTGCAGGATCAGAGGAAAGGATCTTCTCTGCCGCATCCAGTCCGCTCATGCCGGACATGCGGATATCCAGAAGAAGGACATCCGGCTTATGGCGTTCATATAGGGAAACTGCATCCTGACCGCTGCAGCCCACGCCCACAACATTCACTTCTCCGCTCGCTTCCAGTATAGTTTTTAGGGAAGCGCCCACCAGTTTGTCATCATCCACTACTACAACATTCATACATCATACTCCTTCGGTATAGAGACAAAGACTTCAAAGCCCCTGTCGCTTCTGATACGTACATTTCCTTTTAATATCCCTACCCGCTCATATATACTTTTCAGTCCTATGCCCTGTCTGCCGGGAATGTATTCGCTCTCCGGGGACAGGGAAAGACCCTCGGCAGGTTTACTGCCATTGTCACGGATAATCAGCTGATAGAGGGCAGGATGCTCACGGAGGATAAGCGTTACCTCGGTGGCATCCGAGTGTTTGGAGGTGTTTGACAAGGCTTCCCTGATAACTGCCAGCAGACAGTAGGTAATGGGAAGGCTCGGTTTGCTTTCAAGATCATCAATGAAGTTCACAGGACAAAAGGTAAAGCCCTTCAAAATCTTATAAATCTCGGCATGCAGATCGATGGAGGCATCATGAAGGTGATGAACGCTCTGTCTGATGCTGTCCATACCGCTTGAAAGGGTGTCCTTAAGGGTCGCCAGGCTTTCCTTTACAGAACCTTCCGGGGTAACAGCCAAAAGAGCCCCCACCTGAAGGAGCGTGCTGGAAAGAACGTGGCCTATATTGTCGTGGATATCCCGTGCAATCCGGTTTCGTTCGTTCAGGGTAGCCAGATTTATCTCATAGTCCTGCTTCTCCAATAGTTCCTTGTTTCTGGCCTCCAATGAAAGGAGGAGTTCTTTTGTGGTATCCCTCAGCTTTCGGTATTCCCTCTCAAGATGAATCAGCCGCCATGAGCGCCACTTCATGAACCAGGCCATTCCCAGATAGAGAGCGATACTAAGAATACCCATGATGGGAAGGCTGCTTCTGTGGGAGATGACCGGCAGTATGGCCAGAGGGAGAATCCATGGACTTTCCCAGAGAAGGGCATCATACATCATGACGGGAATGAAATAGAACCATTCAGGAAAAAAGAGTGCTATCAACAGATAGGCTCCAGAAGTGATGCGGGTCAGGAGCCTTTTATCAAAGTAAGTATTGAAAGCGCTCAGGGTAACAACTGCAAGGACTGGGATATAGGAAACATCGTCAGTCACAAGAAAATTGACGGCAAGACAGCACAGGAACAAAACCAGCTTATCAAACAAAAAGTTAGCTGATAAAGGAATATCATTTCTAAATTTATGTCTGCCTGGTTCCATCATCATATACTTGTTTTATCATAATGAAGCTGGCTTGTACAGAATCTGAGAATAGTGACAAATGTCATATGGTTTCATTCTTCCTGTCACTTAAAACAGGGCAGGGTTTTGTCTAGAATAAGATTAGAGATAAATCTGATAAAACATTCGGATGAGATATATAGATGCGGAGGGATTGTAATGGTCATCAAAGTGGAGAATCTCGTAAAAAGATATGGTGAACTGATAGCAGTGGATCACTTGAGTCTGGAGGTCCGGCAGGGTGAGATCTTCGGCCTGTTAGGCCCCAACGGCTCAGGAAAAACAACCCTTATCAACTGCATTCTTTCACTTCTCAAGTATGACAAGGGCAATATCTCAATTTTTGATAAGCCCATGGCGCCGGATGCCTATGACATAAAGAGGGATATTGGAGTCATCATGCAGAATGTGGCCGTGTTCAACGAGCTTACGGTATATGAAAATACCGATTACTTTTGCGGCTTATATATCAAAGACAAAGAAGAAAGGAAGAAACTTGTGGATGAGGCCATCGGTTTTGTAGGGCTCAACGATTTTCGTTCCTTCTATCCCAAAAAGCTCAGCGGCGGTCTTTTGAGAAGGTTGAATATTGCCTGCGGAATCGCACATAAGCCCAGACTCATTATTCTGGATGAGCCCACCGTTGCGGTCGATCCCCAGAGCAGGAACAATATCCTGGAGGGCATTGTCAGGCTAAACCAACAGGGAGCCACAATCGTATACACCTCCCACTACATGGAGGAAGTGGAGCAGATATGCAGTAGGATCATGATTATCGATAAAGGCAGGATTATCGCCGAAGGAACCAAGGAAGAGCTTAAATCCATGATCAATATAGGAGAAATTGTATCGGTGGAATCGGTTGAACTGGATAGAACCTTGCTGGATTCCATAGGGCAGCTTCCCAATGTGAGCCAGGTGGGGTATGAAAACCAGAACCTGACCGTTATATTCACGAAGGGCAGGAACAATCTGCTGCATCTGATGGATCTGCTCAGAAAGGAAAACCTCAGTTATGGCAGTGTCTATTCAAAGCTGCCCACCCTGAACGATGTGTTCCTGGAGTTCACCGGTAAACAGCTCAGGGATTGAGAGGAGGAACGGTATGTTTATGCATATTTTTAAATATCGGATGAAATGTTTTCTGGGTGATAAGGTTACTCTTTTTTGGACAATGCTCTTCCCGATTCTGCTTTCAATCCTGTTTCTGATGGCGTTTTCCAATTTGAGCAATGTTGACAGCTTCACCGGTGCAAGGGTAGCCGTGGTGAACAATGATGCCTACAAAAGTGACAAGATGTTTCAGGAAACCCTCGCTTCAGTCACCGAAAAACACGGGGATGATGCGCCCTTACTGTCCATGGAACTGGTTTCTTTAGAGGAAGCAGGAACACTTCTGGAACAGGGAAAGGTACATGGTGTTATCCTTTTGGAACCGGATATAAGGCTGGTGGTAAACCAGTCGGGAATATATCAGTCCATCATTAAAAGCTTTCTGGATCAGTACAAACAGGTCAGTGCCTCCTATAAATCGCTATTCCAAACGAATCCTGAATTATTGACCGACGGGGATAAGCTGGTAGATTATTCTGCAGATTACAGTTACCTCACAGAAAAAGGCCTGGGCAAGAACAAGACCGATAACACCGTTACTTACTTCTATGCCCTTCTGGCCATGGCAAGCCTGTATGGCTCTTTCTGGGGAGTTCGGGTCGTCAGCGAGGTACAGGCAGATCAAACCATGAGGGGAGCCCGGATTAATCTTGCGCCGGCTCACAAGATGAAGATGCTTTTGGCAGGTATACTGGCTGCCTGGATCATTCAGTTTGTGGAGTTGTCCCTGCTTATCCTGTTCATGAGCCTGGTCCTTAAGGTTTCCTTTGGAAATCAGGTGGGATATATACTTCTTACATGCCTTGTGGGCGCACTGACCGGTGTAACCCTGGGAACCCTGGTAGGTGGCCTTATCAAAAAGGGGGAGGGCATAAAAATTGGTGTTCTGCTGGGGATATCAATGATCATGTCAGGTCTTGCAGGGCTGTATTTTGCATCATTTAAGTATTTTGTCACAAAAGCCATCCCTATTATTGCCTATGTTAATCCGGCAAACCTGATCACAGATGCCCTTTATGCCCTGTATTACTATGATACCTATCAGCGGTTTGCACTGAATATTTTCCTGTTGTTGGCCTTTTCAGCTGTTTTCTGCATGCTGACCTATCTGAGCGTAAGGAGGGATCAATATGCCAGTATTCCAAGCATACAAGAGGGTAATTAAAAAAAGTATACCCCAACTGATGATATACATTGGTGTATTTATGGGGCTTGCCGCAGCTCTGATGGGCAGTGGCTCGGGTACATCCGCTACAGCACAGTTTGCCGACGTCAGAGCAAGGATGGCCTATGTTGATGAGGCAGAGTCCTCCATACTGACAGAAGGTTTGAAGGATTATCTTTCACAGTATGCCGACATGATTGATGTAGAGCAAGACCAGGCTTCTTTGCAGGATGCACTTTTCTTTGAAGACGTTGACTATATTCTCAGGATTCCTTCCGGGTTTACTGAAGGCTTTCTGGCAGGCAAGCCCATTGAAATTGAGAAGACTAGCAGACCCGGCTCGGTATCTTCAGTGTATCTTGACATGAACATCAACAAATTTTTGAATACGGCAAGGTTCTATCTGGCCAATACTCCTGATATCTCGCAGCAGGATCTGGTTGACCGGGTCAGCAAGGATCTGTCTGTCGAGACAGCTGTAGAGGTTAAGTCTTTTAAAGCAAGTGCTGATACAGGTGAAGCCATCGGTGTCTTTTTCAATTATATGTCGTATGTGCTTCTGAGCCTTTTGATCCTGGGTGTGGGTACTTTCATGCTGGTCTTCAATCAGCAGGATATTCGAAGGAGAACCCTCTGTTCACCAGTTCCTCTCAGGCAGCAGAATATGCAGATCCTTTTTGGAAACCTCATCTATGCAGTGGTATGCTGGATTATCATGATGGCATTAGGATTTGTTATGTATGGAAAAACCATGCTGACAAAGCAGGTTATGCTCATGGCTCTCAACGCCTTTGTCTTCTCTCTTGTGGGTCTGAGCATAAGCTTCATGGTCGGAAGTGTGCTTAAAAGCCGCGATACCATGTCGGCGGTAACAAATGTGCTGACCCTTGGCATGAGCTTTACCACCGGTGTCTTCGTCCCACAGTATCTTCTTGGGGAGCAGGTTTTGTCCTTTGCTCAGATTCTGCCCACCTACTGGTTCGTGAAGTTTAATAATGAGATCATAAATATTAGAAGCATCACTTTAGAAACGCTAAGACCATTATTGGGCTACATGGGTATGCAGTTAGGCATCGCTATCGCCGTCCTTGCAGTGGCTCTTGTAATCGTAAAGCAGAAGCGGCAGGCGCAGGAGGCATGAGCTAGAATAAAGGACTTTATAAGCTGTTTAGACTAAATACAACAAAAAATGCAAACACCACCCTT
>JAAYTP010000126.1 GCA_012518025.1 Clostridiaceae bacterium | reverse complement strand
TCAAAAATATCACCCAGATATTTTCGCCCCATAGCGGAACACTCAATGTGCCATCCGGGATACCCCATTCCCCATGGGCTTTCCCACTGCATGATGTGCTCCGGAGGAGCCTTTTTCCAGAGAGCAAAATCTGCAGGATGTCTTTTCTCTTCGTTAACCTCCACCCTGGCGCCTGCCATCTGTTCCTCAAGGTTTATTCCCGACAGCTTGCCATAATCGGGGAACCTGGAGATGTCAAAATATATACCGTCGCTGGTCTCGTACGCATATCCCTTCTCAACAAGCCCTTCCACAAAGGCAATCATCTCCGGGATATGATCTGTGGCCTTACAGATGATCTCAGGTTTTTCAATATTCAGTGAAGCTATATCCTCCATGAAGACACGGGTATAGTGATCGGCTATCTCCCAGGGAGTTTTCTTCTGCTCCCTTGCACCCTTGATCATCTTATCCTCGCCCTCGTCCTCATCAGAAACCAGATGACCCACATCGGTAATATTCATGACATGACATAGCTTATATCCGTCATACTTCAAAACACGCCTTAATATATCCATAAACACATAGGTCCTTAAATTCCCGATATGGGCATAGTTGTAGACGGTGGGACCACAGGAATACATCCTCACCAAATCTTCTGAAAGGGGGACAAACTCGTCCTTGTTCCTGGTCAATGTATTATAAAGCTTCATTTACTTTCACTCCTTAAGCCTGTTGGTTGCTGTCGTCATCGTCACAATCGGGAGGGCTCTTTAAACCTCCTCTCATATCGTTAAGCCTGTTCTCATATTTCATGAGCACTTTTTTTAACTGCTCCAGTTCATTGCGGATACGGCAGAATTCCTGAGAAACAGGATCCGGGTTGTGAATGTGATCCAACTCGAAGGACTGTCGGATTTTTTCTCCCCCTCTTTTTACAGCACGTCCCGGGACGCCAACAACCGTGGTGTTGGGTTCCACCTCACTGGTAACAACCGCATTGGCCCCAATCTTGGCATTGTCGCCCACGGTAAAGGGTCCAAGTATCTTGGCACCGGCTCCTATGAGTACATTATTCCCTATTGTCGGGTGTCTTTTCCCCTTCTCTTTTCCTGTTCCGCCTAAAGTGACACCATGATAGATGGTGCAATAATCCCCGATCTCTGCAGTTTCTCCAATGACAACACCCATTCCGTGGTCTATGAAGAGACATTTGCCTATTCTGGCTCCGGGGTGTATCTCAATACCGGTCTTGTGGCGTGTGCGCTCCGAAAGGGCACGTGCAATCCAATGCATGCCCTTTTTATGAAACCAGTGTGCCAGTCTGTGCCTTCTTAAGGCCTTGTATCCGGGATACTGGAAAATCACCTGCCATGGGCTTCGGGCAGCCGGATCCCGCTGGGCTATTGACTTGGCTTCCTCATACCATCTGAACATATTTTTCACCCTGTCTCATGACAGCTTCATTTCTGTCATGCTTTCATGCCTTAGGTCTGATGATTTGGTTAATACACATTATAATTCATATCCCATCCCAGAACAAGAAAAACATCCTTCATGGCCTGCTTTAAGCCTGAAGGATGTATTGATAATCGATAAGAACAAAAAGTTTTTATAAAAAGCGGATTGCCTACCCGATGTCCTGAGACTGGCCGTTGTTGGCACAGATTGCAGCTGCGCCCACTGCTGTGGCAAACTCTGCGTTTTCAGGAATAATGAAGTTCACATCAAACAGGGAACTAAGCTTACCGAATACGTCTTTCGCCTGAGGCACATTGGCCAGGTTTCCGGTTAGAACAATGTCCTTTACGTTCTCCATTCTGGTGGCAAAAACCGACAGCATACCGATAGCCTGGAACACCAGATTGATAATGCCCATGGCCACATCGGCTTTGGTAGCCAGATCGCTGATCTTTCCAAAATTAGATGCAGTGGTATCGGGCAAAAGGTTTGTTACCCCGTCCCTTGATATATCACCGATGGTCAGGTCAATGTGGTTGAGGCTTCCTCCCTCTGCCATTTTAATAATATCTTCGAAATTCCGGATGTTCAGCATCCTGTTGGACAGCCCCAGAAGCGTGCCTCCGCCGATTCCCGTACCTCCCAGGTGAACCGCCTGGTCATTGTCAGCCATGACAAATGCCGTACCGGTTCCCATGCTGACTACGATTGCTCTTTCAAGGCCGCTTAAAAAGAGCCCTCCCATGCCGATGGCCAGAAACTCATCCGCTCTGGCGGTGGGTACGCCAAGGAGCCGCTCGCTAAGGTAGCTTGAACCCACACCGGTTACCATGATCTTTTCCACATCATCCAGAGTCAGGGCATTATCGTTCAAAAACCTTCCAAAGGCGCCGTAAACCGATGCCACAGGATCGGTGGCTTTCACCAGAATGGGGCTTAATATGCTGTCATTGGAATATCCTACGATTTTTGTGGTAGTGCCGCCAATATCAATACCAATTATTATTCCCATGATCAGGCCTCTCTTTCCTATCTGTTCTGTCTTTTAAATCTTTGAAGTGCAAGAACAACCGGAACACCGATAAGGGAGGCGGCTGCTATCTCAACCAATGCGTTGATGAATGCACCACTAAAAATAATGGTAAGAAGGCTTCTTCCTGCGGCACTTTCACCAATGGCCTCCACATACTCCTTGGCATAAAGCAGATAGATCATGCCCAATACGCCAACGGTGTTGGTAAGGGTACCGGCCAATGCGGCTCCAACAATGGGCACCGTCTTGTTCCTGATGATTCTCTTTAACAATGTGTAGAAATAGTAGGCCGCAAGCCCTATCAGTATCCGGGGCAAAACCGCAACCAGTGGGTTCAGAAAGAAGGGAGCTGTCGGCATACCGGCAAATATGGTGGCCGCAGCATACATGCTGGACAGTCCAAACATGAGCCCTACGAATCCGCCTATCATCGGCCCTTCAAGCACAGCAGCAACTATTACCGGAATATGCATGGTAGTAATGGTAAATGGCGGGATCGGAATATAACCTAGAGATGGTATCAAACTAAGAATAATAGTAAAAGCCGAAAAGATTCCGGCAACAGCAATGCGCCTCACATTGATGCGAGGTTTTGAATAAATGTTTTGCATGTTTTCTCCTCCGTTCTCATTCCCTTTACGGGATATAAGTCGAAATATTTGCTGGGTTGTATTATGTTCGGTTTTCAATCAGAAATACCGACACAGACATAATAGCATATCCACTTTGGGATGATCAAGATTTTTTACACTTTTGCCAGGCACAGGGTTTATTCCCTGATTCCATGGATCTTCAAAGTGTGATAAAATAATACAATCAATTGTACAGGTGATTATTTTGATGCATGTTTTTATTGTCAACCCGGTTGCCGGCAAGGGTAAGTCGTCTGCCCTGGTTAGCAGTATAAAAGAACGATTTCGCCATTTTCCGGAGCCCTACCGTATTGAGATAACAAAGTATCCCGGTCACGCTACCGACATTGCAAAAGAGCTCTCAACTGACGGTACACCCATGCGTGTTTATTCTGTTGGGGGTGATGGAACCCTCAATGAAATAGTCAACGGTATTTCAGGTGATCATATTGAACTGGGAATCATCCCCTGCGGCTCGGGAAACGATGCCGTCCGATCCATTTACCCAATAACAGACCCTCTCGTCTTGTTGAAGATCCTGCCGGTGGCCTCATCCTCCCTGCTGGATATGGGAAGGATTAACGGCCGGTATTTTATCAATATTGCATCCATAGGATTCGATGCGGAAGTGGTTACCCTCAGCAGGAAATTTAAGCGCATACCCCTGGTTTCGGGTTCAATGGCCTACATCCTGGGGGTTTTGGCTGCTGTTATCGGGTTAAAAAAGCATAAAGTCAGGATAATCATTGATGATGCGCCGGAAAGGACCAATGAACTGCTGCTCTGCGCCTTTGCAAACGGAAGGTATTATGGAGGGGGTATGAAGCCGGCTCCCCAGGCCGATATGACCGATGGCATTCTGGATGTCTGCGAGGCGGAGAATCCGGGCAGGCTTCGGCTTTTAAAGTTCTTTCCAGCCTTTATGAAGGGCGGGCATACAGACCTGAAAGAAGTGTCCATGCACCGGTGTAAGAAGATTGAGATCATTGCTACCCGGAACCTGCCAATCAATATTGACGGTGAAATAACAAAAGATACCCGGGTGACGGTTGAAATCGTACCCGGGTCGCTTCGTGTACTCATACCTTGAATGCCTGTCCTGATCAGAAGGTTATAGGCTCTCCTCCTACCTCGAAATCCACATACTGGACAACCTTTCCCGTCAGTTCCTGACTTCTGGCATCGGGTTGGCTTCCGCCCACATATATTCTGAACTTTCCAGGCTCAAGAATAATATTACCCAAATCATCCACCATGGCCATCTGCCTGGGGGTCAGCGTGAACTTAACGGTTTTTTCCTCGCCTGATTTAAGATACACGCATTTTATGCCGTTAAGCTGCCATCTGGGTATCTCGGTGCTGGCTTCCATATCCTTCAGATAAAGCTGGGCTACTTCATACCCATCATATTTTCCACTGTTTTTGATGGTGACCGAACACTCAATGGATTCGCCCGCCCGGATCCTGCCGGAATTCAGGGAAAGACCTGAATAATCGAAGGTTGTGTAGCTCAATCCGAATCCGAAGGGATACAGGGCATCTCCTTCCATGTATTTATAAGTTCTGCCCTTCATGCTGTAATCCTTGAAATCAGGCAGTTCTTCTGTGCTGCGGTAGAAGGTGACAGGCAGCCTGCCGCTGGGATTGCTCCTGCCAAAAATGATAGAGGCAACAGCATGTCCTCCCTCTTCTCCCGGATACCAGGCCTGAAGAACAGCACTGGCTTTTTCATCAGCCATGCGAAGGTCAAGGGCGCTTCCTGCCATAACCACAACAATGACGGGCTTACCCGTGGCCAGCACGGCTTCCATGAGCTCAACCTGGCATTTCGGTAAGCTAAGATCCTTTTTATCCCCTGAGAAGTACTCGTTTCCTGTATCACCCTCTTCGCCCTCTATGGTTTCATCAAGGCCCAGGCAAAGGATGGTTACATCGGCTTTTTCAGCACAGGAAACAGCCTCCGACAGACGGTCAGGACCTTCACCCAGCATTCTGGAAAGACCTTCACTGTATTCGTCTGAAAGGCTTGAGCCAACCGAATAAAATACTCTTATGTCCTTTCCGCAGATATCCCTGATACCTTCCAGAACGGTTACATATTCAGATGCGGTACCATAGTAATTGCCCATGAGCGCCTTGCGGCTGTCTGCATTTGGTCCGATAACCGCAACTGATTTGATATTGTCAAGATCAAGGGGCAGAAGCCCATCATTCTTAAGCAGGGTAATGGATCTTATGGCGACATCTCTGGAAAACTCCCTGTGCTCCCTGCAGTCATTGACCTCGTAGGGAATCTTTGTATAGGGCACATTCTCTTCCTTGTCAAACATGCCCAGCTTCATCCTGGTCATCATCAGACGGGTCACCGAGCGGTCAATCTCTTCCTCAGTTATAAGCCCCTCTTCCAGAGCAACCAGAAGGTTTCCATACATATTTCCGCAGTTGAGATCACAACCATTCCTTACAGCCAGAGCTGCCGATTCGGGAGCGGTAGCCGTCACTTTATGGTGGAGGTGGAAATCCCGAACTGCCCAACAGTCCGATGTTACATGCCCCTCAAATCCCCATTCGCCGCGCAGAATGTCCTCTAAGAGGGTCTTGCTGCCGCAGCAGGGCTCGCCATTGGTCCTGTTGTATGCACCCATGACGGATTCCACCTTGGCTTCCTTGACACATGCCTCAAAAGCGGGTAGATAGGTTTCCCGAAGATCCTTGGGCGAAGCTACGGCATTAAAGGAATGCCTTTCATCCTCAGGACCGCTGTGAACCGCAAAATGCTTGGCACAGGCCGCAACCTTCATGTATTTGGGATGGTCTCCCTGAAGTCCCTTGATGAAGGACACACCCAGCCTGGAAGTAAGGTATGGATCCTCACCATAGGTTTCATGGCCTCGTCCCCATCTTGGATCTCTGAATATATTGACATTGGGCGACCAGAAGGTAAGCCCCTTGTATATGCCTCTGTCATCCTTTCTGCTATACTCATGATGCTTGGCGCGGGCCTCGTCGGATATGACCTCGGCTACCCTTTTTATCAGATCCTCATCGAATGTTGCCGCCATGCCGATAGCCTGGGGGAAAACTGTTGCGGTTCCGGCTCGTGCCACACCGTGGAGGGCTTCATTCCACCAGTTATACCTGGGTATTCCCAGCCTTGGAATAGCAGGGGCGTTAAACAGCATTTGGGATACCTTTTCCTCGGTTGTCATCCTGGATACAAGATCCCTGGCTCGTTCCCCGAAGCTCCTTGATTCGTCCAGATAAACAGGAACATCCTTCATTAAATTTTCCTCCTTGCAGAAAGCAATTGATATACTCATTTTATACCAATCTATGACATTATTGAAGCCCTAAATAATACGAGTTTAATAAGTCAGCCAGTTCTCCATCCTGTTTATCATGAAAAAACCTGTAGGGTTCTCCGAATTCGCCTTGTTGTAGGTAAAGGGGCGCCCGTTCATCCCCATAAAAATACCACCAGCCTCGACAGCTATGATCTGCATGGGCGCCGTATCCCATTCCATGGTCTTGCCAAAACGGTAGTAGGCCTCCACATCGCCCCGGGCAAAAAGGCAGCCTTTATATGCGCTACCGGCAACAATGATATTCTTTATGCCATTTACCTCGATAAGCCTGTCCAGCTCCCTGGTACGATGAGATCTGCTGACTGCCAGACGGATATCACCTGTCCGATCCGATACCCGAAGGGGCCTTTCCTTCTCTTTCTCCTTATGCCACCAGGCACCCTGATTTTCAGAGGCATAATAGTATTCCCTGAGTATGGGGGCATAAATGAGACCTGCTATGGGAACCCCGCTTCTTGCCAGGGCTATGTTGACCGTAAACTCACCGCTTTTTTTGACAAACTCCTTGGTTCCATCCAAGGGATCTACGATAAAACAGTATTCCTTTGATAATCTGGATAAATCGTCGGCTGATTCCTCTGCAAGAACCGGAATCTGTGGATATTCGTCCTTAAGACCCTGCACAATCAGTTCATTGGACGTTTTATCGGCCTCGGTAACCGGAGAGTCATCCTCCTTATAGTCCACAGTAAAGCCCTCACGGTATATCTCCAGTATCTTTTCGCCTGCTGCACCCGCAAGCTCCTTAAACAGGTTTATTGCCCTGCGTGTATCCATTGTATGCTCCTTTCGCAGAATTATCCCTGCATTATCTCTCGATCTTTATATATTCCCGTTTATGGCTGCGCTCAACCACTTTATAGGCCGCTCTCACGGGACATCCGCAGGCAAGACTCTCAGCCTGTACCGATTCTAAGTACTCGCAGGGGAATTTCAGGCAATACCCGCAACCCATATGGGATATCCGGCAGGGCGTTGCGATCACCTCAAACACCAACCCCTTTTTCTCAAATATACGGCAGACCCTGTATGCGTAATTCCCGGAATCATAGAGGGCGATACATTCCATCAACACGCACCAAATGCTAAAAAATCCTACTACTATGCTATTCAGGAGCCCTGCCCATTGCCACTTTAGATCTTTTTCTGCCATTGACACAGCAAACTTAACTATAGTACAATAGTTTCTGCAATCCACGAGCGCCCATAGCTCAGCAGGATAGAGCAACGGTTTCCTAAACCGCAGGTCGGGGGTTCGAATCCCTTTGGGCGTACCAAAGCCTCAAACTTATCAAGGTTTGAGGCTTTGTTTTTTATAGAAATTTTTTCTATTCATTATCCCGGGAAAATACTGTTTAATATTGCAACAGCATTATACAGTAAAAAATGTCCTAGCAGTAAGCGACCCACGATAGGGGAGGCGCCAAGCCAGGACTTTTCTCGTTTATTAATTTTGGGGGAAATGTTTTTTATTCGGTTATTATGGGATAGATATCTCCATCCTGATTGATCACCTTGAACTCGGTAATACAGTCGTCTTCTATACGGATTACCCGGTAGGGATAGGTTGGAGCCATGAGAACCATCTCATCCTCCGAAGGATGTATCTCCTCCACTCGGATCAGAGTCTCCTCATCCATGCCTTCAACAACTGTAACGTCTATGTCATAGCCGTCTGTATTCTGCTCGCCCATAAGAATTGTGACATACCACTGGCCATCTATGCTTCTAGCGAAATAACCTGCCCTTTCACTGTGTTCCTTAATAATAGACGCTACTTCGTCAGGCAGGGGATCAGAAACAAGATCATACGCTATTGGGCGGGACTTAATCCCATGGGGCAGATCAGAAGGCCTGGAATGAACAGAGCGGCTCGTTTCCTGGGTGTTATCGGCCGCCTTCTCAGCAGGTGTTCTGCTATTATCCTCAGGATCATCGGGCCGTATGAAGTCAAGATCGGGCACTGCCTGCTTTTCAGATCGGGTGGATGCCGGTTTTATACCGGCACAAGCTCCCAGGATTAGGGCTGTTAATAAAACCATGGCCGTACAGACCTTTTTCATTGGAGTTCATCCTTTCGTCCAAATCCCATACAAAATATTTGACGATTTACACGGATACAGGTTCAGCATAATTCTAAACCTTTCCTTCAACTTGCAAACTATGCCTTCCGGACAGAGTGCCGGAAATGTTATAGCTGGTCTATAATACGAGTTTATGGTATGATTTGTATGATACATTTGTATTTAAAATCCATATTATAGGAGGTAATTATGCAACTGAAAGGTACAAAAACAGAAGCAAATCTATGGGCAGCATTTGCAGGAGAAGCCCAGGCGAGAACCAAATACAACTACTATGCATCCAAGGCAAAGAAGGAAGGTTTTAACCAGATTGCAGCCTTTTTTGAGGAGACAGCCAATAATGAAAAGGAGCATGCCAAGATCTGGTTCAAGCTTCTTCACGACGGAATTCCGTCCACAGAAGAAAACCTGCTGGACTGCATAGCAGGCGAGCACTATGAATGGACCGACATGTACAAAAAATTTGCTGAAACGGCTAAAGAAGAAGGTTTTGACAAGATTGCCGAGCTTTTCGAAGGTGTAGCAGCCATTGAGAAGCATCATGAAGAGCGGTATCAGAAGCTGCTGGACAACATCAGGGAAGGCAAGGTGTTCAACCGTGAAGGAAAACAGGCCTGGATCTGCGGAAACTGCGGGCATATCCATTACGGGGAAGAGGCACCTGAGGTCTGTCCTGTTTGCGACCATCCCAGGGCTCATTTCTACCTGTATGTTGAGAATTATTGATCAGCAGGCGGGTTGACTTAATCTCTAAAAGAATGTAATAAGACCGGGTTTCACAAGAATCGGGCTGGTTAGGTCCATTCGGACAGCCCGGTCTTTTCCTTGCTTAAATGAGAACAGCCGCCCTTCCAATGGCATGTTCAGGACATTCTCTAAGGGCCGCAAAAGGATAATGCTACTGCCCTGATGGGGCTGATATGCCCCCGCAATGGCGAGGATTGTGCTTAATGCAGTATCCCGGTATCGGGCATACCGGTCGAGTATCAAGACCATTTCCTCTTTGCTTATCAGATCATCAAAGCCAATGGTACCCTCATCCGAAACTGTAATGATTCCTGTCTTGTATACTCTCAGCACATCCCACCTTGAAGATACCGGCACGGTATGGAGATCCTTGATCTTGATCATGTAAGTCAGAAGCTCAAAAACATCCAGTCGGGAGGCAATATGCCTGCTCATAATGGTTATGGCATCACCACGGGTCATGGGCGTGTTGCCCGTACCTCTCCAGCTTTCATCCAGTATCCCCTGGTCAATAGCCGCATTCAGGCATGATTGAGCCGGATCATTTCCACTTGCAGCCGCAACAGAGCCCCTGACCCCTCCCAGGACCTGAAGAAATTCCTCCCGGGTAACATTTCCGGCATAGTCAAAACGACCCTCCTCATTTCCGTTGATATAACCGCTCTCATAGAATTGATGGATGATATCCGCCGATTCTCTATAACGTATATCATAGAATCCCACAGACTGCAGGCTGCTGTCCTGCCGTACCAGTTCAAAACCATATTCAAAAAGCTCGTAGGCATCCTCAAACATCCTGTTTCGGCTGGGATGCTTCATAAGAACAAGGATAAGTTCAACCCCCTCCCCATTCCTTGCACAGGCAGCAAACACATTCTGGGCGGCCTTCGTATAGCCTGTTTTCCCTCCCACAACAGTAAAGTTGTCTGACTGGTATTTGGGTTGGGTCAATAACAGGTCGGTGCTCTTCCTGCTGCCCCGGACTTCGGGATGGAAATTGGTAACTGGCAGGGTATATTCGGTCTCTCCGATGATCTCCCTGAAGATATGATTGCTGGTGGCATAGCGCATGATCTGCGCCAGGTCGCGTGCCGTGGTCTGATGCTCAGGGTATCCGTCTTCTACATCCAGGCCTGAAGGGTTCGATAAGTGGGTGTTTGACAATCCAAGCTCTTTGACCTTCTGGTCCATGAGGGCAACAAAATCCGGAATACTACCCCCCACACCCTCCGCCAGTACATTGGCAGCATCATTACCCGAACTGATCAGGGTCATCCTGAGCAGATCCTTGTACTGGATGATCTCCCCTTCCTTGAGAGCCACATTTGATCCATTAATGCCGATGCCATCTACAGCGGCCTTGCTGACGGTGGTTGTCTGATCGTAATATCCTGATTCCAGTGCGATAATGGCTGTCATGATCTTCGTTGTGCTGGCAGGATACAGTTTTTTATCAGGGTCTTTCTCGCTAAGCACCCGGTTATCTGCTGCATTGATCAGAATATAACTGTCAGCCTCAATCTCCGGCAATAATGGCATAGGACTGTTCGCGAAAACCGGGGGTATGGTGGAACATATGAGTAAACAGACAGTCAGCAAAAGAAGAATAACTGTTTTTCGCATACCTGTGGCTCCTTTGTAGAATTTTTTGGTTGAGTCTTCGGCTGTAAACCGTGATGGACAACTAATTGCAACCCATACATCTTTCATAATTAAAACATTATATCTTGGAAAAATCAAGGCGTAAACCCTTTCGACGCTCAAATCGCCTTGACATCTGTATTTGCGACAACATGCGCGGTTGTTACCAAGTCCCCCGCTGTGCTATAATATTTAAAACCCATCCAGTAAGTTATATCAGGAGTTTTTATGCGAAATATACTTGAGAACATGGATAGCTGTGTCGGCTGCTCGGCTTGCGCCCAACGCTGTCCGAGGCAGTGCATTTCCATGGTTCCCGATGATGAGGGGTTTTTGATTCCCCTGATTGATGAAAAAAGATGTAATGACTGCGGATTGTGCAAAAAGGTCTGCCCAGTCCTGAACACTGATGGAAACAACCCGGGCGATGCCGGTCAAGCCGGTTACCCCAAGGCATGGGCTGCCTGGAGCACCGATGATGGCATACGTCTCAACAGTTCCTCCGGCGGTTTGTTTTCCATGTTTGCCGAGTCCTGCCTCCTCCGTGGAGGCACGGTGTTTGGTGCCGCTTTCGACAAGGATTTCATGGTCAGGCATACCGGTATTTCAAAGCTATCGGATCTGGATTCCCTGAGACGATCCAAATATGTCCAGAGCGATATCAGCCAATGCTACAGGGAGGCGGAAAAACGATTAAAGGAGCACAGGCCGGTATTGTTTTCGGGTACCGGCTGCCAGATCGCCGGACTAATGTCCTTCCTCGGAAAACCGTACCCGGAGCTTCTCACCATAGATGTGGTCTGCTACGGAGTCCCATCGCCGAAAGTATGGTCCTTATACCTTGATGATATGAAAAAGCGGTACAAAGGCGACATTGCCTCCATATCCTTCCGGGATAAGAAAAATGGGTGGAAGAATTATTGCATGTATATCGGCTTTCAAAATGGCCGTTTTTACCGCCGCACCGCTGTAAAAGACACTTTCTTTATCGGATTTGGAAAAAACCTGCTCAGTCGTAAAAGCTGCTACAGTTGCCATTTCAGGCATCCCCGATCCCAGGCCGATCTCACCCTGGCTGATTTCTGGGGCGCGGAAAGACTTAAGGGAATTGATACGCTGGATAATAAAGGGGTTTCACTGGTAATAGCCAATACTCCAAAAGGGCAGGCTACCCTGGATTCAATCAGAGAAAAATGTTACCTGATGGAAACCTCCTTCCGTGAAGCCGCCTTAGGAAACCCGAGAGTGACAGAATCGGCACCCATGCCACGTTCCAGAGCTTTATTTTTCGATGATCTGATCAGGGGAATGCGGTTTTCATCTCTAAGAAGAAAGTATATGAATCCCTTTGTACAAACACTCAAATTATCTGCTAAGAGGATTGCTGGTCCACGTTTTATCGAGAGACTTAAAAAGCTCAAGAGGGTATAATTAATTGGGGGCTCCGGATGATTTTCAGGGAGGTAAAGGTTTGAGATCAAGGCTTTCTCTGTATAATACAAGCAGTGCCATGCTGCTCCAGATTGTAAATATGATCATCAATCTGATCCTCCCGCGGATCATCGCTCTGGAGTATGGTTCAGCCACCAACGGCCTTGTTAATTCCATCAGACAATTCACCCAGTATATCAGCGTCGTGGAAGGCGGTTTGGCTTTTGCAGCCGTCTATGCCCTTTACAAACCTCTGGCAGATAATGACCAGGACAGGATCAATGGTATACTGTCGGGTGCTAACAGGCTATATAATTACTCCGGCTTGATTTTCTCCGGGCTGGTTTTGATTGGAACATTTATCTATCCCGCCTTCGTTCAAAAGGAGGGTATCAGCCCGCTGGCCATGGGGATGCTGGTCCTGATCATCGGTGCCCAGGGTGCATTGGAATTCTTCGCCATAGGCAAGTACAAGGCCCTCTTCACTGCTGACCAAAAAAGCTATGTCATCTCCCTTATCAATGCCTTGGGCGCTACAATCAACGCCATAATAATTATTGTTTTGGTTCGGATGCACCTTGATATTGTGCTGGTCTGGCTTTTTTCTCTCAGCAGCTTCATCATTCGCACCCTTGCCTATATCATCTATGCCCGAACAAGATACAGGAACCTTAACTTTAAGGCCAAGCCCGATTTCAAGGCGCTGGATAAACGCTGGGATTCTTTGATCCTACAGATCCTTGGAGCAGTTACCGTGGGAACGCCCCTTCTTGTCATCACCTTTATGTGCGGGCTCCTGGAGAGCAGTGTCTATACCGTATACAACATGGTTTTCGCAAGCGTCCTGGCAATCCTCTCCACCTTCAACAACGGCCTTTCTGCCATATTTGGGGATATGCTGGTTAGAAATGAAAAGGATATCTTCCAGAGGGCATATAAGCAATATGAATATCTCTACTATGGCCTCCTGGGGTGGGCATACGCCTGTGCCGCCATCCTTATCATGCCCTTCATCAGAATCTACACACAGGATCTGACAGATGTAAACTATATCCGCCCCGAGATCGGCCTCCTTTTTGTGTTTTCAGGGCTGCTATACAATGCCAAGACACCCCAGGGCATGCTGGTCATCTCGGCGGGTCTATATAAGGAAACCAAGTATCAGACACTGGCTCAGGCCATCATCAATATTGTGGTCTCGGTAGCCCTGGCTCCCAGCCTTGGAATTGCGGGAGTGCTCCTGGGTTCAGTGGTGTCCAACCTTTACAGAACCATCGATCTTGTCATCTTTATTCCAAGGGTGCTGACAAAACTGCCTGTAACGATGACTGTAAGGCGCCTGGTCCGGATGCTCATCCTGACTGCTATAAGCATACTGCCTCCGCTACAGTACCTCAATATCATGGACAGAACCCCAAACGGGTACCTTGGCTGGCTCCTCTGGGCCATTCCAACGGGTCTTTGGTGCCTGCTTGTATTCGTTCTGGGAAATGTTATCATGGAAAGGAACACGGCCCGGGATATCCTGCTCAGGGTACGGGCAGTTTTCTCCAGGAGGAGAACGGCCTGAACATAGCGCTGTATGGAAAACCATAAGCTTTTGCTTCAGGGTCTATTGATAAAGGCAAAGCCTTTGGGAAAGGTTCAGTGATATTAATGAAGACAGGTTTAATAACATTCCATTATGCCCACCATTACGGAGCCCAGCTTCAAGCTTACGCCCTTCATAAGACTGTAGAAAACCTGGGTTATTCCTGCGAAATCATAGATTATGTACGCCCAGACACTATCGAGGGTAGCAGCCTCTTTAAGAAGGGCGCCTCGCCCGGGGCCATACTGTCCAATATTCACACCCTGCTGCACCTCCCTTCTTTCAGAAGGAGGCATCAGCGGTTCAGCAGCTTTGTGAAAAAGCATATGAAGCTCGGTGGAAAGCGCTACACCAGCAATGAGGATCTTATGGCGGACCCGCCGGCTTATGACTGCTACCTGTGCGGAAGCGACCAGATATGGAATCCCATGATCTTCAGACCAGAGGGTTTCGATCCGGCTTTCTTCATGCCCTTTGCCGGTGATAAAAAAAGGATAGCATATGCTCCTAGCTTTGGCCTCAGCGCCATTCCCAAACCCTATACCGAAGTATTGAAAGAATACTTATCAGGTTTTTATGCCCTTTCTGCAAGGGAACAGTCCGGTTCTGAAATCATCCGGAATCTCACCGGTAGGGATACAGAAGTGGTTCTTGACCCCACCATGCTTCTTGAGGAATCTGACTGGCTCCGGGTCTGCTCCGGTGAAAGGAAAGGCAGACCATACATCCTGTGCTATTTTATAACCGACCCTGCGCCATTCTCCGACACAATCCGAAGCATCTCCGAAAACCTGAAACTCCCGGTTATTGCCCTCTGCGGTTCCAGAAAGCCCATTCCCGGGGCGATAGAACGCATCTATGATGCCGGTCCCAAGGAGTTTTTAGGGCTTATAAGGGATTCGGCCTTTGTGTGCACAAACTCCTTCCATGGAACTGTTTTCGCCATACTATTCAAAAAGGAGTTCTTCTGTTTCGAAACCGGAGGAACATCCCGAAAGTCCGTGGGTTCACGCCTCACCAGCCTGCTTGAAAGGCTGGAACTTTCAGACCGACTTATACATCCAGCCCGGAGCCGGTCGATTATAGAGCTCATCGGAACAGGGATCGATTATGGGACGGTTATGGAAAAACTTGAGAAGGAAAGGCAGAGGTCTTTAGGCTATCTGAAAAACTCCCTTGAATAAGGGTAATCAGCCATCTTTCCGTTCTTCCCCGGAAGTCCGGGCAGCCAGCCTGAAAGCAGAGATCGTAAGGCCCATGAAAACCCAGAACAGCATCATGGCTCGGGGATAATACCAGACATACTCAACAATGGCTATGACCAGAAGCCCTATAAGGCCTGAAACACCGGCTTTTAAAGCATTCTGAAGATACGGATCCACTTCCCTGCCGAATACGACGCGCAGGGATTTCTTTATTGTGCGAACCATCCAGCCGGCGAAGGAGAGTACTCCCACTATGCCGGTTTCAAGCCAGATCTGGATATAGAGGTTATGGGCATGAAGAGGTGTGCTCTTGGTTATCACTTCATAGTTCTCGGTAACCCTTTTTACCGCGTCGCTTCCAAGGCCAATGCCGGTATACCAGAAATCCTTTACGACCGGCCACATGGTCTCGATTATCTCAAACCTGTACGTGATGGATGTGTCCTCCAGGTTTGTTATTGTGGAGATCCTCCTTATAACGGTGTCGGGAAGGAAGGGTACAGCCAGTATACCCAGGACAGCAAACAGGGGGATGAGGCTCCTTCTTACAAGGAACACGAAGACCAGGGCTGTAACTGCAAGACCCACATATCCCGATCTGGAATAGGTCATAAGAAGAGCGGCCAATGACGGCAACGCCGCCACCAGGAAAAGCGCCTTCTTCTGCCATCCCCTGGCGCTAAGGATTATTGCCGCAAAGAAAGGAACAAACATTACGATGATCTGGGCAAAGATATTGCTGTTTCCGAAAACCGAGAATACTCGCCCTGGCATACCCTCGTTCAGGTCAAGGTCCACCTGGCTCTGTATTACCGGAACGCCCACAATCCCCTGGTAGAAACCGTACAGACCTGCCAGGGCAACGCCAACCATGATAATCTCCAGGACGGTGGAAAACTGTTCTTTTGTCCTGATGCTGCTCACCAGGATCAGCATGATAAGGAAGTCGGTACCGTAAAAGACCAGAAATCTAAGACTGAGCTGCGGGTATGCTGAAAAGACATGTGCCAGGAGTATGCACAACATAAACAGGAACATAAACAGGTCTATGGCCTTGACGGCAAATCTGACGCTTCTGTCGCCCATTGTTTTTATGAGGAACAGCCCCAAAAGGATCACAGCCGCAAGGGTGCTGTAACGGTTGTTCCAGTATGAATAAGGGATGATCAGGGATGCCAGGACAAACAGAGCGCCAAGCTCTGCCACATGCCCGGCAAGGAAATTCAGCACTCTGTAGATAAGGCTCTTCTGGAACCATGGCTTCAGGCGGTCGTACAGACTTCCCAAAAGGTTAGGGATCAGGTTCAGCAACCAGTCGGCAAACCGCAGTATGGCGCTGTGCTCCCACATCCTGACAAGAACGCCGTCCTTTCTGAACCAGCCTATTATACTGCTGTTGTTCCATACATTCACGAACCAGGACGAAAAACAGCAGATCAGCCTATAGGTAAGGCTGTCCCGCCAGAGCTTTATGAAATATTGGACAGGCTTTGTCAGCCATTGTACTATAACGCTGCTCTCGAACAAGACCGATCTCCCTATTTCTTTTCAATATCCTTAATCCGGGTGAACAGCATGGTATCGCCCACGTATAAAGTGGTTTCCCGGTAGACATAGTAGTTGGTGTTTCCGATATTCACAACCTTACCATCGAATACCCCGGTACCCTCGACTGTGAACTCCAGCGAACAGTAGCCTTCTTTTGAAGAGCGTACAACCTTCCCCTCGTTATCAACGCCAAAGGTTATGTCAGGATTCTTTTCCAGCTTTGTAACATTACCCAGATACGCGGACGTCACTCTGTCGGTGACAGGATCGCCTGTTTCAACGCTGTCTGCTGCATACTCGGGAAGGCTTTCGATTATAAAGGTAATGGCGACGGGTTCCTGCCTCGCAAGAGGAGTGACGATCTTTGCCTTCCCGAATTTGTTGTAGACAAAAAAACCGGCCGCCACAATGATAAGAATGATGAGCAAATCGATGAGATTGATCTTTTTAAATAATCTGCCTTTGTCATCAATGATCATGGAGACAACTCCTTTATAAAGGTTTACGGTAGAATATGATCAGCCGGGGTTTGAGGCGCTGAGCCATGAAAGCAATCCGGCTTTAATCATTATACGCTTATAAAGCGGCTTAGACAAGCTGTTAATGTATTCCTTCCTGCACATCACCGGCACAGCGTTGGGAAAGCCCAAATATTAACCTTGATCAGGCATTGAACAGGATGTTACATTATTGGTATGAGAATCCGCCGGGTCGGGCGGAAATTAGGAGTGCAGGAATGCTTAGGATACTTTATCTTATAAATCATGCGGGAAAGGGCGGAACGGAACGCTATGTACATACTCTTGCCCGTCAGCTTCATGGAGCTGGGACTGAGGTTTTTTTCGCATACAATGAAGAAGGCCCGCTTGTCGACCGCATGAGGGAACTGGGGATTCCTGTATACAGGCTGGAAATGAAAAGCCGCTTTGATTTAAAAGCGGCCTTGTCCCTTGCCGGGCTCTGCCGGAAGCTTAATATCGATATTGTGCATACCCAGTTTCTGAGGGAATTCTACATCGCTCTTATATCCCGCCTGTTCGGAAACAGGGTATATGTTGTAAACACATGCCATATGACCCATACCGGCCACCCTGCAGACAAAATACTGAACAAACTTATTTCATTCAACAATACCAGGACCATCGCCGTAAGTCATGCCGCGGAACGCTCCCTTATAATGCAGGGTATGCAGCCACGGGACATCGGCGTTATCCATAACGGCGTGGATGTGGATTACTTTACAAAGGACTCATCATCCGGTATCAGGGAGGAACTGGGCATCGATAAAAACAGCCTGATAGCCGTATCCATAGCGCGTTTCAGCCCGGAAAAGGGACACAGTTTCCTCATCCGCTCCATCGCAAGGCTCTTTGAAACCCATGGCCCCGCTTTCTCTGGGAAAAAAGCCGTTTTCCTGCTTGTAGGCGACGGGGAAACGCTTGAGGAATGTAAAAACCTTGCTCGGGAACTTGGGGTATCAGACCATATCATATTTGCCGGCTACCGGAGCGATGTAAGAAATATACTCAAGGGAAGCGATATCTATATCTGCCATTCACAATATGAGGCGCTTGGCATCTCCATTCTTGAAGCCATGGCCTGCTCGCTGCCCGTTATAACCACAGATGTGGGTGGAACTGGCGAGATCGTCAACGATGAGAGTAAATGCGGAATCCGTATACAGTTTGGCGATATCGACGGGATGGCCAATGCCATGGGGCTTCTGTTTGAGAACAGCCTGCTGAGGGAAGAATACGGCAGAAATGGCCTTGAAACCGTTATGAAGGAATTCTCGGTCAGCGCCATGATAGAAAAAACCCGGCAGGTTTACAGGGAGTGCGTATAATCCACCGCCCTGCTAAAACCTCTTCTTCTGGCTTCAGGGTGGGTAATAACATTATCAATCACTGAATAGGGTCTGGCAGCACGGGGCAGGTTGGGATCAATGACGATGTTGTATGTTGACAATATCTTGCCGTTCTCCTCGGCTATAACGTACCTGTAACGGTCCTGATTAGTCATGATATAATGCCAGACTTGCTTCAGGCGCTCTGCATCCCCTTTTAAGGTCATTAGGAACCACGATAGAGTGCCATGATCTGATCCAGATCTTCATGGTTTCGAATCTTGTGTTCAACATTAAGCACCTATTTACGCCGCAATACCGGGCGGCTCAGGAAGCGGCCTCCACATTTTTGAATATGCCACCTGAGAAGATGAACAGGGTTATGGCCAGTACAAAGGCCCAGGCTCCCAGGGCGCCTATTGTCAAAAGCTCGCTTTCTGTGGCTATGCCGGCAATAACTGCAGCGATGATACCCGGAACAATCAGGACGATGGACATAATGATTTTCACAAATATCATCAGTCCCTTGCTGTGAACCCGGCCAAACAAGCGCCTTGCCAGTACATCGGAATACATGAATACCGCACCGAAACAGACATAGGAAAGAGCACTCATCAGGATGGTTGGAGCATCGGCTCCAAATAAGATACCCGAAAGAGTGAAAAGAACTATCCCATCAAACAGGTTTTTCAAGTGATCGGAAAGGCTGGCATAAAACAGCTTCTCGTAGGTCGATGCCGGAACCAGAAAAATGAAGGGCTTTTCCACCTCAACTGCCCATCTCCCCTGGGACTGTATAAGAAGCAGCATGTATGAACTGAAAGCAAGGATCATGATCATGGGCGAGCTAGCGATTTCCGACGGCATGACTAGCTTGAACATAATAGCAGACAGAATAACCGATACGGAGATTCTGTCAAATAATAAAAACATGGAGCTCTTTCTGATTTCCAGCATGTTTTTTGCAAACAAAGCCTTGGCACCCACGCCCGAAAATCCGTTCCGGATATTCTTCCTTGTCCTGAGGTTAAAGGTCATGTTCCTTCCTTCACGCTTGGCCTTGATGGCCGCTTCAGCATATTCGGTAGCTGCCAGCACATCCTCATAATAGTCCAGCTTCATCTTGTAAAGCAGCAGGGACAGGCCTGTTATCACAATCAGCATACCCGTCGCCCCAACATAGAAAGATGTATTAAAATCGCTGACCGCTGACGAGGCAATGGATCCGGTCCAGCCAATGATGGGAAAGTAATGGGCAACAGGACTGCCAAAGACATTGCCCAGGGATTGGGTGAAATTCCTGGTCTGGCTAAGGTCGAGAAGGAATATCAATGCCACTATAATTGCTGCCATATCAAGGATGCGCTTCATCAGCTTTTTTCTTTCCTTCTTAGCTGAAGTCCAGGAGTAGATGATCATGCTGATGAGAGGATATGCCAGTGTATAAGCAGCAACGGACAATAGCAGCACTGTAACTCCATGGGGTTCAAAGGCAAAATTATTCTTCAGGTTGGGAATCTGAAACAGTGCAAGAACAACCAGGAGCAGTGTTCCAGCTAATTGCTTGATAATCCCGTACACCAGGATCTTGTTGGGACGCAGCGGTGAAGTAAAGACCATATTGACATCGGCCATCCGAAAAAAGCTGCTTCCCTTTTCGATGCCAAGCTTTAAGGATGTATAGTAGAGAAAGGCGAAGACCAGCATCATGATGCCTTTGAATAGTTCAGGTGAAGAGGTTCTCACCAGACCGCTAGGCATTGTAAAGGCTGCAACGATCATGCCTATGACGAAAACGAGAGCAAATATGTAGCCGATCAACACCAGTGGCTTTTTAAAGGCTGATTTAATGATGTTCTTCAGGTTTTTTCTTATCAGAAAAAGAAGGGCTCTCATTCTTTACCCTCCCCTTTGCTGTCAGTGGCCTCAAAGAATACTTTTTCCAGGGACTCACCCTTTTTGTCCAGCTCATTTCGTGTACGAATGAGGACAATCCTGCCCTTATTCATGATGAGTACCTTATCCCAAACCTCATCTATGCTGTCGATAATATGGGTGCTTATTAGTACTGCACAGCCAGATTTCTTCAGTTCTATGAAGATGGATTTCAGTTCCTTGATAGCTTTGGGATCCAGCCCCATCATGGGCTCGTCAAACATGATCATCCTGGGGTTTATCAATAAGGCACAACAAATGCTGAGCTTTTGCTGCATGCCCTTGGACAGTTCCTTGCCAAGCTTTTCTTTTTTGTCGTCCATATCAAACCGGGCAAGGAGTCGGTTGGCCGTATCCTGCCAGTCCTTCAGGCTGTAAGCACGGGCTATAAACTCCAGATGTTCCCATACACTCAGGTTTTCATAGAATGCGGGAGACTCAGGTATGTAACCAAAGGCGCGCTTGGCCTCGACTTCCTTGTTTCCAATGTTGTTGATGAGTATTTGTCCTTCAAAGCGCAGAAGTCCCGCTATGGATTTGATGGTGGTGCTTTTGCCGGCTCCGTTAGGACCAAGCAGAACAGCTATCTCGCCCGGTTTCACCTCAAAGGAAACGCCATCAACTGCCTGCACCTTATCAAATCGTTTTGACAAATTCTTAACCTTCAGCATACCCATCCTCCGCAAATGCTATGGTTCAGGCCCCACAGCATTTCTTATATTTCTTGCCGCTACCGCAGGGACAGGGATCATTTCTGCCCACCTTGGTCCTTACGGCGCGGTGATCTTCGTGGAGTTTTCTGCGAATTTCCTTGCGCTTCTCCTCAGTAAGGCGGCCGTCCCATTCCTCCAAACCATAGAGCCATTCTGCCTTTGCTTCAAGCATATTGTAGAACAGCTTCTCCAAATTGATGGAGAGTGTGATCTCGCTGTCGGGTTCCAGGGACTCAAGATCCAGATCATTCTCCAGGCTTGAATTTATGCCATCCAGAAATCCCATAAAAGTGACATTGTCCATCTGATAGGCCTCAGCAAGCTCTGAAAGCTTGCCGCTGATCTGAGTGTCGCCGCTTTCCAGTATGCTCCTGTAGGCTTCTGTCTCGGCACTGATATAGTTGTTGATAAATGCTTCGTCGGTGCCGTTTTCTCTGTTCTTCTCCAGTTTCTCATGCCATTCACTGTACAGGCTCATCTCTTTGTTCCTCCTAATAAGTACATCTGTATATGCTAAATGTCTGATTTTATTTTACATTTTTTCCGGTGCGTGGATGCTGATAAGATCCAATACATTTTTAATGACTATGCGGGTGGAATCCACAAGCATCAGGCGCGCCATCATCAAAGGCTCCTCCACGCCCTTCACACGGCAGGCATTGTAGAAGCTGTGGAAATTAGCAGCCACATCCATCACATAGCGTGTGAGTCTGCTGGGTTCCAGGGCTTTTGCGGCAAGGCGCACCTCTTCCGGATACTCCGAGAGCTTCCGGATAAGATCCAGTTCCTCGCTTTCTGTAAGCACCTCCGGATTAATACTGTCAGTATCCTTTAAAATGACACCTTCTTCCTCCTTTAGCCTCCTTATCAGGCTGCAGATGCGCGCATGGGCATACTGCACATAATAGACCGGATTCTCATTGGACTGACTGACTGCAAGATCCAGATCAAAATCCAGATGGCTTCCCGATGTTTTCAAGTTGAAGAAAAAGCGTGCAGCATCACGTCCCACCTCTTCCAGAAGATCCTCCAGGGAAATTGACTTTCCCGTTCTCTTGGACATGCGGGCGATCTCTCCATTCCTGTAGAGGCGAACCAGTTGAAACAGAACAACCTCCAGCTTGTCCTTTGCAACACCGAACGGAGCCATGGCCGCTTTCATTCTGGCAACATGTCCATGATGATCGGCTCCCCACAGATTGATGCACCAGTCAAAGCCGCGTTTTACAAACTTATTGCGATGGTAGGCAATATCTGCAGCCAGATAGGTAGGAACCCCATTGTTCCTGACCAGCACCTCATCCTTTTCAAGACCCAGTTTCTCTCCATTGAGCCATATGGCTCCTTCCTTTTCAGTGGTATAACCATGATCCGTCAGGAATTCTATGGTTTCGTCCACCTCACCGCTTTGATGAAGGGATCTCTCCGAGAACCAGACATCATATTCTATGCCGTAGGCGGCAAGCATCTCTCTGATCCTATCAATATTGATGGGGAGAGCGTACTGAGCGAGTATTTCACGACGTTTCTCGGGAGTCTCCTCAAGGAGCGCATCGCCGTACTTAGAGATATAATCCTTGGCGTGTTGGATGATATCCTCTCCATGGTAGCCGTCCTCGGGAAAAGCCACTTTCTCCTCTCCCAACAGCTGCTGAAGGTATCGTGCCTCCAAAGAGATCCCGAATTTCTCAATCTGGTTACCCGTGTCATTTATGTAGTACTCGCGGGTCACATCATATCCGGCCTTCTTCAAAACACTGGCTATACAGTCTCCCAAAGCGCCGCCCCTGGCATTTCCCATATGAAGTGGACCTGTAGGATTGGCGCTGACGAATTCCACATTTACACGGATGTTTTTGCCCATGTCCAGCTCGCCATAATGCTCCTTCTTCTCCTGTATCAGTCTAAGAGCATCATAAAGCCAGTGTCGGTTCAGATAAAAATTTATGAACCCGGGTCCTGCGCATTCCACCTTTTCTATATAGGTACCGGTCAGATCCATGGCCTGGATAAGAAGCTCGGCAGCTTTTCTGGGAGGCATCTTTATCTGTCGAGCCACCTGCATGACAATATTGGTGGAAAAATCACCAAAACCCCTCTCCCTGGGAACCTCCACCGAAATCTCCGGAAGCTCCACCTGGGGGATGCTTTTGTTGTTGGCACAGGCTAAAAAGGCATCTGCTACAACCTTTTTGATCTGCTGGTGTATCTTTTCATAAATACTGTTCATACTTTTGTTCATCCCTTTTTATTTTATTGGACAGGCAAGTTCCTGTCAGGACAATGAACGGTTCCCCGTTATCTCCTGTATCTTCACGCTGATGGAGTTCTTTCCGCCATAGGCTCTATTGTACTCCACGATATAATCAACATTGATCTGCCCACCGCTCTCATCCATGCTGACATCCACCTTCTGAGCCGTTATCCCCAGCATGATGGATCCGTACTGGGTCTGATAGTCGGTGAGATGGGTCTTGCCAACCTCAAACAGCATCATGGAGCTGACACTTCCGTGGCGAATGAGTGTTACCGAATCGTTTGATGCCCTGATAACAGTTGTGGTTCCATTCAAACCTGTAATCTGACTTTCTTCATAGCTCAGCACATACTCGTCATTCTCCACCAGCAGCTTGCCTTCGGTCACCAGGCTCAGAGCATTATTCTCACCGCTTAAGTCATCCATCTTGCTGTCTACTGTAATGAGCACCTGCTTTTCCACAATTATGTCCTTTCATATGATCTGATTGATTGCTCATGCTTTTCGAAGGCCAGCTGTATGAGCCGGTCGATCAACTCAGGATAGGGAATCCCACTGGCCGCCCAAAGCTTGGAGTACATACTGATTTCGGTAAAACCGGGCATGGTGTTGATTTCATTTAGTATCACCTTGTTGGTACCCTTCTCGAGGAAGAAATCAACCCTCGAAAGCCCGGAGCATCCCAGTGCCTTGAAGGCTTTAACCGCATAGTTCCGGATCTGTTCCGCCACCTGTGGCTCTATATCCGCAGGAATTATTGTATCCGATTTACCATCGAGATATTTTGCGTTATAGTCGTAAAACTCATTGCTGGGTTTGATCTCGCCCACGACAGAGGCCATGGGATGCTGGTTTCCCAATACAGCACACTCCAGTTCCCTTCCATCAATGAATTTTTCGATTAATATTTTGTTATCATATTTTGCCGCCTGGCGCAATGCCTTCAAGAGGTTTTCCGGCTCCCTGACTTTTGAGACGCCAACCGACGAGCCTGCGTTGGCCGGTTTCACGAAACAGGGCCACCCGATCCGCTCATCGACCATGCTTTTTATCACCTGAATTGACCCCTCTATTTCATCACGCAACACCTTAATATACCCGGCCTGGGGTATCCCTGCATTATTCAACACAAGCTTTGTAAATTCCTTATCCATACAGGCCGCCGACGACAATATGTCACAGCCCACATAGGGAACACCTGCCAGCTGCAGCAATCCCTGAACCGATCCATCCTCGCCATTGGGGCCGTGAAGAACCGGAAAAACAACATCCACTGTTTCGGTCCTGCCATCCTGACCTCTGGCTGCTATTAAATCCATGCAAGTGGCGGCATATCCCACAGCCCGGATGGGCTCCGAAATCAGATTGGCTCTGGCAATACCCTCCCACTCACCTGAGGCAAGGTATTTAATGTCGCCATTATATCTTAGCCATTCCCCGTCTTTTGTTATTCCGATCATGTTTATGTCATAACGATTGGGATCCATGTTCTCCAGCACGCTTTTGGCCGATATCCTGGAAACCTCGTGTTCCGAGGTCTGACCGCCAAAGAGTACCACAACCCTTATTTTCTTATCCATCCCATTCCCCTCCAATCATGTGATGATATGTAAAAGATAAAGCCCATTGCCGGTATAGGTAAATGTCCGATCCGAAGCTCTCACCGGGGCTTCTTAATATAATCCATAAGGGGAGCATATTTGCTCCCCTGTGTTCAGGCTTATTAATACTTTAAGTCTCATCTTCAGTCAGATTGATTATACATATCTTTCCTTGATTATTCAAGCGGATCTTCTTCGTCCATCAAGGTATTTGCAGCATCATCGGAACCATCGCCCGAAACCGGTACAAGTCCGCCATCTTCTGGCCTTGCCATGCCCACTTCCTTGTTGATGATAGCTTCATTTCTGGGGAACTCCTTATCCAATTCCAAATTCCCCTTAAAATTCTTTGCCTGTTTTCCATTGATGACGATCTTAACCCGCTCAATCTCCTTGAGTTCGGTCAGGGCATTAACAATGGAATAAACCGCTAGTTCCTCCAGGGTCTTGCCTCCGGGATGGTTGTCGATAAACTCCTTGGTAAGGTCTACTGTAGCAACACGTCCCTCCAGCGTTACAGGCGACCGAAGGGAGACTCCTTCTGGAAGGACGGGGGATAACCCCTTGGCTTTTGGACCTGAGATCAATTCCTTCACTATGGCTGATGCCAGTGTGGAAGCGCCCTTCTTGGCTTCATCAATGTCCAGGTATCGTATTTCCTTAACTAGCTTGCTTTGTTGCTCATCCCCAAAGTAGAGGCATATCGGCACCTTCTCGTTGAGAACCGCGGCCTCCTCCTCATTTATCACAATACTGCTAACCGGTTCAAGATCTTCTTCGGTCAATTGCTCACCAATGGTCTCTTTATCCTTCCCGCATGAACACAGCAAAAAGGCCATCAGCACGGCCATAATTGCCGCAATCAGTCTTAACGCTTTCATACCAACACCTCATGTCTCAATCCATGATTATGTTTATGAGTGATATAGCTTATTTATTCTTATGGTTTCATTCGGAAAGGCCAAAGGTTTACATGGTTATAATCGGCTGTTACAGCCGCATTTCCTGCTATACCTGCCCAGGATATCCCTCAATTTGATGTGCAGGATGCACCCTTTACAAATGGTAATATTAAGGATATTATATCTTAAGTTGGTGGTTGTAATAATATTCCACCCTAAATATCAAACTTCCGAGGTGTATGAGTTTTATGAAACCCAGATTAAGCAGAGAAAAGATGATGGAACTTATGAAGAATTATTGCAATGGCAACTACAATCGATTCGGGAAGGAATTGGGTGTGGATCCGGCACATCTGTACAGATTCCTGAAAACCGGCATAGGCGGAGGCAAAAAAATGATATTCTCATTGATGGAGTTTTGCGAGAAGAACAGGCTGGATTACAAAAACTATATTGAGATGTAGCCGATTTTTAGTCAGTTTTCTCCCGATAATTTGCACGACTGGTGCATGATAATACCTTAAAATTTTGTTGCATTTAATCATTATATTCAGTAGCAATTTTGATTATAATATCAATTGTTGAAGCAGAAAACGCAGTTTTTATTTACTGAATGATGAAACAATGAAGATCCCCTGAAAACACAGCATAAAACGCAGCAACAAATGGATTTTTCGGCCCCCTTTACGCTCCTTTCCGGAGGAGCGGGAAACAATTTTAATTTTATATATATTTTTCTCTAATCATACAGCGTTCCAAAAGGAGCGCTGTATTTGTTTTATTTCCTTATGTTTTTTTGCTTCCTGACATAATCGATCATGCCTCTTGCCGCTATAGCTCCCTGGCCTACTGCCACCGATATCTGCTTGAATACCCCGGTGCAATCCCCTGCAGTATACAATCCCTCAATATTGGTCTCCATCTTTTCGTTAAAAGCGATGGAATTACCGTTCATCATGATGCCCATCTTCATGGCAAAATTGACTCCCGAGGCGCTTCCATAAGCCACAAACAAACCGTCCACATCCTCAGTTGTACCGTCCTCAAAATTTATGCCCTCAAGGCTTTCTCCGCCATAGAGCCCTTTAATCTTCTTTGTATTCACTCTGAATGCATTCATCTGTTCCGTGGAAGCCGGGGAGATATTGAGTTCCATTCCATTGGTGTAAAGGGTGATATCCCTGGTGAAGGAAAGGAGTTCCATGGCTTCATGGACCGCGTAATCTGTATAGCCCACCACCCCCACCTTCCTGTTCCGGTAGAAGAAGCCGTCGCAGGTGGTGCAATAACTGATACCCCTGCCTTCAAAGGCATCCATTCCCTTGACAGGAGCCTTCACAGCAGGAGCTCCGGGAGCCAGCAGTACCGATTTTCCGTGGTATTGGCCTTTCACGCAACTGACAGTGAAACTCTCGGCCTTATCAATGCCCACAACCTCGTCGGTGACAATTTCAGCTCCAAGCCGTAAAGCCTGCTTTTCACCGGCTTCCAGAAGGTTATTACCGCTGATGGGCATTTCGAACCCATAATAATTCTCGATTTTTTCGGCTTTAAGCAGCGCACTGTCGTGCTTTCCTATAACAAGGGTTTTTAAATTGGCTCTCGTGGTATAAATGGCACATGATATGCCTGCCGGGCCACGTCCAATGATTATGGCATCGTACAACAACTCAATCACCCATCCTATTCCATAATGTTCTCACTATGATTATCATGCCTATTTTATCACGAATTGTCGAAAAAGATAAGGTAGCGGCTTAAGCCTGGCATGTAACAGATGCAAATAGACCGACCGCTGCGGCGGCCGTTTTCTTCGCGACTGCCGGCGATGCGCCAGCTATTGTCATACTGTGCCGAAAACTGTATG